>NZ_JBSFEO010000038.1:0-130452 GCF_053594475.1 Embleya sp. NPDC001921 | reverse complement strand
GGCCCAACGCTCCTGACCGTCGGCGACCTGGGACCGGCCCGACCGCCAACGCCGACGCCGACCGGTGGGCAGAGGGCCACCCGCGCCCAGTCCCGCCGTCGTGCAACGCGTACCGAGAGCAGTGCTCTCGCAAGGACCAACCACTCGGACACACGGTCCGGCCAGCCCCACCGACCAACCCACCCCACACCGTTGCCCAGCACCTGTCCTGCCGAGCAAAGCCCGGAGCTCGCCGGAGAACTCAGAGCTCGCGACCGCCGGCAAAACACGACCGGGCCGACCCGAACCGGCCTGTGTCGACCAGTGAGGGCAAGGCCACCCGCGCGACCTCGCCATCGCGCAACTCACGCCGAGAGCAGTGCTCTCCATGAAGAACACCGATCACTCGGGAGCCCGCCCCGGCCGGCCTCACCGAGCCGCCCGCACCCCCCGCCATTGCCGGTGGCCTTTCCTGCCGGGCAAAGCCCGCACCTCGCCGGAACTCAGGCTCCACCACCGGCAACCCGGGGCCGGGCCGACCTACACCAGCGGCCGACACCGACCTGTGAGCACAGCGCCGCCTGCGCGCGACCCCGCCATCGCGCGACTCACGCCGAGAGCAGTGCTCTCCGTGAAAAGCGCTGGTCACTCGGGAGGCTCCTCGGTAAGCCCGGTCAAAGGCCCGCCCTCCTCCTGCCGCCGCCGCTGGGCGCTTGCCGATCGAAGCCCCTGGCTCGCCGGACGAACCGACGCCCGCGACGACCCGACCGGGCCAACCTTCGTCCG
Source organism: Embleya sp. NPDC001921 (assembly GCF_053594475.1). Classification (NCBI taxonomy): domain Bacteria; kingdom Bacillati; phylum Actinomycetota; class Actinomycetes; order Kitasatosporales; family Streptomycetaceae; genus Embleya; species Embleya sp. NPDC001921. The sequence continues at coordinate 129,687 of NZ_JBSFEO010000038.1, read as the reverse complement.
GAGCCGCCGCGCCCGGCCCCACGCACCATGGCGTCGTGTCTCGGGCCCGCGCCCCGCTCAGGCGGGCGAAGCGCCTCGTCCTCGCCCTCGTCCTCGCCCTCGGCTCGTCCGACCGGCCACCCTCACCCCAGCTCGTGGAAGGCGGCGGCGACCTCCGTCCAGCGTTCCACCGCGCTGGTGTCCTCGCGCCAGGTGCTGACCGCCGAGTACGCGACGACGCGGGTCGCGACGCCGCGGTAGCGGTTCATCAGGGCTTGCGCCAGGCCGTCCCACGGGGCGCTCACCGTCAGGGTGTCCAAGACCTCGTCGTCGATCGCGGCGGCCATGCCCGCGCGGTCCTTGGCGGCGAAGAGGCGGTTCAGGCGGGGTTGGAGGTCGTCCCAGCCGTGGGTCTCGAAGACCTTGGCGTAGCCGGGTGTCGAACCGTAGAAGGCCAAGCGCAGGCGCAGCTTCTCGCGTTCGGCCTCGATCTCCTCGTCGGTGTCGCCGGTCGCGGTCATCACCGGGCAGACCAGCGCGAAGTCGTCGGCCGCGCCGCCGGCGGCGAGTTGGGGGCGGACCACCTCCTCGATGTAGCGCACGCTGTGCAGCGGGTGGACGTGCAGGCCGTCGGCCACCTCGCCGATCATCCGCAACATCCACGGGTTGACCCCGGCCAGGTAGATCGGCGGGTCTGCGATCGAGCCGCCCGGCGTCCACTCCGGCGTCATCAGCGTGAATCGATAGAAGTCGCCCTTGAACCGCAGTCGTTCCTCGCCCCGGAAGGCCGCCCAGATCGCCCGCAACGCGCCGACGTACTCGCGCAGTCGCGGACCCGGCTGGTCGAACTCGGCCGAGTAGCGCCGCTCGATGTGCGGTCGTACCTGCGTGCCCAGGCCCAGGACGAAACGTCCGCCGGTGGCCTCGGCGAGTTCCCAGGCCGCCGACGCGGTGACCATGGGGCTGCGCGCGAAGGCGACCGCGATGCCGGTGCCGACGGTCAGGCTCTCGGTCGCCAGCGCCGCGGCGGTCGCGGCGGTGTACGCCGTGCGGCCGCCTTCGGTGAGCCATAGCCCGTCGAAGCCGGCCCGCTCGGTGGCGGCTGCGGCGCGTTGCATGCCGCGCAAGGTGAGGCCGGCTGCCATGACATCGAGCTGAGGGGGCGTCACTTGTTCTCCTGTACCGAGGATTCCGCGGATTCCGCTTCGAGTACACGGTCCCACGCGCCGGTGACCGTGCCGGTCCAGCGCGGCGCGCGCCGTTCCGACCAGGCGCGTGGGCCCTCGCGCGCGTCTTCGGTACCCATCAGGATGCGGTGATAGGCGGTTTCGAGGCGCTCGACCTCGTCCGGGCCGGCGTCCGCCCACAGCAGGCGTTTGGTGAGCGCGGCCGACACCGGGTGCACGTTGGTGGCGATGTCGCGGGCGATCTCCAGCGCGGCGGGCAATACCTCGGCCGCGGGCAGCGCGCGCGAGGCGAGTCCCAGCGCGAGTGCCTCGCTCCCCCGGAACGTACGCCCGGTCAACAGGATGTCGGCGGCCACCGCTCGCGAGGTGGCGGTCGGTACCGTCCAGTGCGACTGCGCGTCGGGCACCATGCCGCGCCGTACCTGGGGGATCGCCAACTTCGCGTCCTCGGCCACGATCCGGATGTCGCACTGCATCGCCAGGGTGAACCCGATGCCGATCGCGTGCCCGTTGACCGCCGCGATCACCGGCTTGCGCACGGCCCAGGCGGGCGGCCGAACCGGCGAGGCACTGAACTCCCGCGCACGCACACGCCCACCGGGCCGCGGCTTCGGCTCCGGTCCGTCCGCCGACCCCGACGCCGCCGTCGACACCGACTCCAGCCCGGATCCCGACGCCGACCCCGGCTCGGGCCCCGACCCGGGCCCCGGCGACCCCGACTCCGGCCCCGCAAAACTGTCCGCGGCCGGCGACATGTCGGCCCCGGCACAGAACGCCCGCCCCGCGCCGGTCAGCACCACCACCCGCACCGCGTCATCCGCGTCGCAACGCGCGTACGCGTCTCCCAGGGCGACGCCCATCCCGCCGGAGAACACATTGAGCTTCTCGGGCCGGTCAAGCGTGATGACGGCGACGCCGTCACGAATGGCGAACTGGATCACGCTGGGACGGTAAGCCGATTCCTTGACAAGGTCAAGCGAAGACTTCGAGAACGACCCAGCAGGTCGTTGACCGAATCAAGGGACGATCCTAGGGTCTGACCAATCACTGTCACGAGGGGACTCCACACCATGACCAACCCGTTCGGGTTCGAGGGTAAGCGCGTTGTCGTCACGGGAGGCTTCTCGGGTGTGGGGGCCGCCCTGGTAGAGGTACTGGCCGAGCAGGGCGCCGAGCACATCACCGTGCTCGACCTCAAGGAGCCGACCGGCTCGGCGCACGAGTTCATCAGGACCGACCTGTCGGACGCCGCGTCGGTCGACGCCGCCGTCGACGCGATCGACGGCCCGGTACACGCGCTGTTCAACAACGCGGGCGTGGCCGGCACGCTGCCGGCGCCGACGGTGTTCGCGATCAACTACCTCTCGTTGCGCCGGTTGACCGAGGCGCTCGTGGCCAAGGGTGCACTGCCCGAGGGCGCGGCGATCGTGAACACCGCATCGATCGCGGGGATTTCGTGGCCGGCCCACCTGGAGGCGATCAAGCAGTTGATCGCGATCGAGGGTTGGGAAGCCGCGCAGGAATGGCTCGCGAGCAACGAACTCGGCAGCGACGCCTACAGCTACAGCAAGGAACTCGTCCAGGTTTACACGATGCACTACGCCCGCACGGCCGCGGCGAAGGGGCTGCGGATCAACAGCGTGTGCCCCTCGCCGATCGACACCCCACTGCTGCCGGACTTCCGCAAGACGATCTCCGACAAGGTGATCGACTGGAACATCTCCCAGGGCAACGGACGCCTCGCCACCGGCCGCGACGTCGCCCTCGCCCTCGCGTTCCTGGGCGCGGACGCCTCCGGCTTCCTCAACGGCGTGAACATCAACCTCGACGGCGGCTTCAACGCCGGCCTGACCGTCGGCAACCTCGACTTCTCCGGCCTGGCGTAGCGCGCGCGACACCCGACACGACGCCCCGTCACCCGCCGAACCGGGCGACGGGGCGCGCCTCCTTGCCTCTGGTGCGCGGGGCCGGCAAAGGGGCGCCGACTCGGCGGCGAAATCGTCCCATCAGATTCACATCGCTCGCGCCATCCGTACGGCCCGAGGCAAGGCGCACGAGGTGCCGGGGCCGGCGTTCGAGCCGGCAGGGTTCCGTGGCACTCGGACGATGCCTGATCTGCGGTGTCCCGATCCACACCCGAATACTGAACATCCGAACTACTGTGGATGTCATGCCAACGGCTTACGAGGACGTGCCCTTCAGCGAGCTGCTCCACCATCCCGCCGCGACCACGCGCAGGCTGGACTCCGTCCGCGCGCTACGACTGCGCTGACGCGACGCCGGGGACCTCGCCCTGATGCGTGTGGACCAGATGGAGCAAGACACCTCGGTGATGGGTTTCGCGTCACGCCTGCCGGCCGGTCTGGTGCGAACCGAGAACGTCGCCGCCTTGCGCCAGGCACTACCCGAAGCCCTGCCGTGGAGCACGTTCCTACCCGCCGACGACATAGACACCCTGCTGTCCGAACTGGTGGATACGGCGCGCGGCGCGGTGGCCCTGGACAACCTGGCCCCGATCGCGCTCCTGCTCACCCAATGGCGGCACAGAGCGGAGATCCACGCGGATCCCACCCTGCTGTCGATCCTCACCCGCGAGCCGGATGGCGACCTCGGACCGGTGCCCATGCCCGAGGCAACGGGGTGAGCCCGAAGCGCGGAGACCGCGCCGCGCCGCCGCCGATCGGTGATGAATACGACCTTCGTTTCGCCAACGGCGAGGACAACGACGGCACTTGAACCGCCAGGCAGCGGGCAATGTGCGCCGCGCGTTCGAGAAGATCCGGGTCGCTCCCCGCGCCGTCGACAACCCCAACCGTCAGCACCGCCTCAAGGGCAAACAAGCACCTTCAAAGGCCGGGAACTGGAACGTTGGCAATACGACGTCACCGGCGGTGGACGTATCTGGTATCTCCTCGACGACGTCAACCGCATCGCGTGGATCACCTACGCGGGTACGGGCCATCCCAAGGCCACAGACTGAAGCCGTTCCACACTCACAACCACCGCGGGATCGCACCGCGTTGGGGGTGTAGACGTGAAGTCGAGCCGCGGATTCGACGTCGAATGGGCCGTCGAATCCTCGACCTCTCCGGACACGCCTGGTCGGCGGGTTCAACGCCGGACCGACCGTGGGAAACCTCGACTTGTCCGGTCTGGCGTAGCGCGAGTCGCGTACCGATAGGACGATGCCCCGTCACCCACCGAATCGGGCGACGGGGCAGGCCGATTGCCTCAGCCGCGCAACGACGCCGTGAGCGCATCCCATGAAGCGACAGGAACAATCAGACAGCCGACGCTCGGGTCCTTGCTGTCGCGGACGGGGACGACGTCGGGAAGGCGTCGGAGACCTCGACGCACGCACCCTGGTCAGAGTTGCTGTGGGTCGACCTACGCCAAGCAGCGGCGCTCAGATCAGGCAATTCGTGCACGCCTCGTACTCCTTCCACGGCAACCCGGTTGCGTCAGCCGCGCAACGACGTTATGAGGAAACCCCACGAACCCGCAGACACGACCAGGCAACCGACGCTGGGGTCCTTGCTGTCGCGAACAGGGACGAAACCCGGGAAGCCATCGGCCACTTCGACGCACGCGCCTTGATCGTCGTTGCTGTGACTCGACTTACGCCAGGCAGCGGCGCTCAGATCGGGGTTTGCGTGCATGCCTCGTACTCCTTGATTGCGGCGCGGATCATGACTGCCGATTCCCTCGGGGTCAGGGCGTAGGCACTCACCCGATCGTAGGTGCGTTTGCGCATGGTGACGACGTCCGGATCCTCAAGGATCTGTCCACTCGCGCTGCCTTCCACGTAAATCAGCGACGTGCCGTCCTCCAGCTCGATCACGATCTGCGTTGCCTCACTGAGGCCGAATTCGCCGCGGCAGAGGGGCAGCACCCGAGCGGTGCCGTACTCGTGATCCATTATCGGCAGGAGGGCAGCGAGTTGTTCCGCCATGACGATCGGTCCACCGATCCAGCGGCGTAGGACCGACTCGTCAAGGATCGCCGCGAAGTAGGGGCTTGGGTCTTTGTCGAAGATTGCGCGTCGGTCCATCCGGGCGGCGACGCGCGCTTCGATCTCGTCGTCGGTTGCCCCCCGGTCCGCCTCCCGGAACACCGCGCGCGCGTATGCCGGGGTCTGGAGTAGTCCGGGAATGCGGAACCCCGCCCACTCCCTCAAGCCGAAGGCGTCGTTCTCCAGGCCCATGTACTCCAAGTACCGATCCGGGAACCGCACTCCGCGCAGCATCTCGAACAGAGCCGTGAACAGTCCGTTCGTGCCGAAGGCGGCGTCGAGCTTCGGGCACAGTTCCTCCGGGACCGGACTGTCGCAGGTCTCGAAGCGGCTCATCGACGCCTTGCTGTAGCCAACGACGTCGGCCAACTCCGTTACGGACATGCCGGCTCGCGTTCGATGCTCGCGAATCTGGGCGGCCACGCGCTGACGAGGTGATCCGTTTGTCGGATCGGTCCGACGCTCCCGGAATCGCACACCCGTACCCCTCTTCGTTCCAATTGCATCCGCAACGGTGGGCTTCTTCAAAGACTAGGGCGATTGGCCGATCCTGAACCACAGAGTGGCCGAATAACCACCCACCGCAACCGCTGGGGTCACTCCGGCGCGGGATGGACTTCCGCGTGCGTCAAAGACCGTCCCGACCGACCGTGCGGGGCGAGGGAGTCGGCACAGCCGTTCCGTGGTCGAGCGGCGGTCCGACGAGGGATGGGAGGTAGGGGGCGAGTGAATGCCTGGACAGCGCCTCGCCCCCTGCGTGCCCCGAAACGAGAAAGGACACGTCATCACGATGACAGATCGCATCGGATGGACCCAACGAAGCTCGACGCTCGTGTCGACACCGGAACGCGACGCGCAAGACGAGCAGTTGCGCCTGCTCGTCCGGAAGTGGGTCGACGAAGCGGACTTCTGCGCTCTCCGACCTGCCCCGCGTGCCCCGCATCCGACGCCGGTCCTTCGGCACCCGCGTTCTCATCGTCGTTGGTGGAGGACTTGGCGGACCTGGCAGACCTGGCGGGTCTCGCGGTTGACGGTGCGGTTTCGCACGTCGCGCTCGGGTGGGCGGGACGGGCGATGACCGCCTCGAAGCAAAAGCAGCTTGTGGGGAGCACGCAGCGGGACCTCGACAGAGGCCGCGCGTTCTTCGAGCGCTACCGGCACGCGTGGTGCCGCGACGCCTACTCCGGTCGTGAAGGCGTGCTCACGGATGTATGGGGCCGGCAGGTCCACGTGCGCCTGCGAAGCGGCATCGAATTCACGTGCCGAATCCGGGACCTGGTCATTCTCCGGCTCCCCCGGCCGATCCTGTACGAGCGCGTCGCGTACGTCGGAGCGGAGGACGCGAAGGAGCGGCCGGTCGGCGCGGTCATGGAGTTGTGGGCCGTGGACAAGGGCACATTGGCGATCGTGCAACCGCCGACCGGTCCCGCCTGGTTCGCGCTGTCGGCGGACCTCGAACCGGTCGACCGCCCTATGGGCCTCGCGGCGGATTGGGCGAACCCCCCGTTTCCGAATGGAAGCCCGAGAGCCGTGGACAACGCCGCGCCGTCCCCGATCGGCGGCGAATACGGCCTCGACCGCACGGATATCGGGGCTACCGACGGCACGTAGGACTTTGCCGGCGGTCCGATCCCGAACCCGGGCGTCGGATAGCGGACAGTCGAAACCCGGATACGGATGCGGCCGGCTTTGTGGACAAGTCGATGGCTCACGCAAATTGCCAGGTTCTCTCACCACGAGAGACCTGGCAATTTGGGATATGACGAATAGTCAGGCGCTCCATCCGAAGGCGCCGGTTGTGCTCAGACGGCCGGGTCCTCGACGGCGGCGGGAATCTCGCCCTCTGCCATCTCCTCGACGAATCGCTGCAACAGGGTGGCGAACGTCTCGCGGTCCGTGTCGCTCCAGCGGTCGAGCATCTCGCTCATCCGCCGATCCATGACGTCGTTGAGCCGGCGCCGGACCGAGTCGCCGCGCGGCGTCAGCGAGACGAGGCTGACCCGCCCGTCGTCCGGGCTGGGCGAGCGCCGTACGTAGCCGTCCCGCTCCAGTTGGCCCACCTGGCGGGCGGTGGCGCCCGGATCCATATTGGTCATACGCGCCAACTCCCCCATGGGGAGCGGACCTTGCTTCTCGATTCGGCGCAGCAGCACATAGGCGGGCTGCGAGATGGTCGCGCCCGCCGCGGCGGCCTGGCCCGCGTACACTCGGCGGCTGGCGTGGCGCCGAAGCAGGGCCTCCAGCGCCCGCTGGATCGCTTCGACGTTTTCGGTGGAGTTCACCCGACCATGATAGCAGTCCTTGACTGCGTCAATTTAATACTGTGCGATAACGTGCATATCTCGGGCCGGATTCCGAAGCCGGGTCGGGTTGGGTTGTACACCGCGACCAAAGGTTCGGCATTGCGGACCCGCGAACGGGGCTTCACATCCAACGAAGGCCCGCGGAGAGCCGAGGGGCGGGGTCTGCGATAGATACGCGACGCACCCGCGATCATGTGTGATCACACATGTTGTTTCCGCGGCCCGGCAGCCGGCCTAAGCGACTCGGCTAAGCGACCCGGCTAAGCAACTCGGCTAAGCGGTCGCCTCGGTCCCGACGGAGGAAACGAGACCGAGACGACCTGCCCATGGACTATGTCAGTCGTCAGACGATCAGACAATGGCAACCGGATTGATGGGGCTGCCCGTTGCGCCGGTGACCGGAAGCGGCGCGACACACAACAGGCACGAATAGGCGCCCTCCTCCGCCATCGCCTCGGCGAGCTCGCTCAACCACAGGTGTTCGAGAAGCGGGACCCCCGATTCGACCAGCAACGCGATGTGTACCGACAGGAACCGATCGTCGAACGGAATGCACTCGATCGCACTGTTGTCCGCGCCCACGACGCTGATGTCCCGCGCCTGGACGTACTCCACCGCGTCGAGCGACAGGCCCGGCTGCGCGAACGACGGTTCCCGGCCCGAGGCCGTGATGGCGCGGTACTCGTCGAGGTAGCCGGTGCGGACCAGCAGCGCGTCGCCGGAGCGGACCTCGACGCCCTGCCGCTCGGCGCATCCGGCCAGGTCGGCGCCGGTGATCCGGTACCCGCCCTCCAGGTGCGGCGTATCGAAGTACCGGGGCAGGTCGAGCAGCACCGCCCGGGCGGCGAACGCGCCGAGCTTGTCGATCCCGCAGCGGCCGGCGCCGGTGTGCGAGCGGAACGTGTCGGCCGGGAAGCCGTTGTAGAAGCGGCCCTTGGCCTGCACGTGGCACAGCGCGTCCATGTGCGTGAGGTTGTGCGACGGGATGATCAGCACGTCCTCGTTCGAGCCGACGTCGTCGCCGCCCTCGAACCCCTCGTACATCGCGTCGGTCTGGCTGACCAGGGTGAGCCGCTGCGGTGAGCCGCGGAAGTCGAAGGCGGGCTGGTTGCCGCGCGTGATGGGCAGTGCGAGCGAGTACGAACGCCCGGTCCGGATCTCGTGCGCGGCGGCCCGCACGCCCTCCGGTTCGATCAGGTTGAGCGCCCCGCGCTCGTCCTCGGGGCCCCAGCGGCCCCAGTTCCCGGCGGCGGGCACCGGCTCGTCCGTACCGGGTCGGGTGTCGTCCGTCATGGGTCGGCGGTCCTCTCGGGCGGCCGGCCGGATCGACGATCCGCAACCGGCGGGCGGGCCGGTCGGATCGGCGATCCGGCCGGGCGGTCCGGTCCGGGCCGGCCTCAGAACGCGATGACGCCGCGCGCGATCCGGCCGTTGTGCATGTCGTCGAGCACGTCGTGGAAGCCCTCGGCGGGATAGACCTTGGAGACCAGCGCGTCCAGATCGAACTTGCCCTGGCGGTACAGCTCGACGATCGCCCGGATGTCCTCGTGCGGACGCACCCCGCCGGCGCGCGTGCCCAGGATGCCCCGGTCGCACTGGAGCAGGTTGGCGATCCGGATGTTGGCGGTCGCGGTCTGCGCGGGCTGGCCGACGGCGATCAGCGTGCCGCCCCAGTCCAGTGCCTCCATGGCGTTCTCCAGTACCGCCGGGATGCCGGTGCACTCGAAGATCCAGTCCACGCCGCCCGCGCCGAACACGCCGACCTTGACCTCGTCGCTGTACGGGAACAGGGTGCGGATCTCGTCCGCGACGTCCACATCCTTCCCGGACTTGACGAAGTCGGTCGCGCCGAACTTGCCGGCCAGCTCGAACTTGCCGGGCACGGTGTCGATGCCGACCACCCGGCCGGCGCCCTTGAGCCGGAGGGCCTGGACGGCGGAGAGGCCGACGCCGCCGAGGCCGATCACGGCCGCGGTCTGCCCGGGCAGTACGTTCGCCCGGTTGAGCACCGCGCCCGAGCCGGTGACCACGCCGCACGGCACCAGGCACGCGGAGGTCAGCGGCACGTCCTTGGGGATGGACACGCACTGGATCTCCTTGACCAGCGTGAGCTCGGCGAAGGTGGACGCGCCGGCGAAGTTCCACACCGGCTCGTCACCGATCGCGAACGGCGTGCCCCGGTTGCCCAGCGTCTGGCGGCAGCGGTTGGGGTGGCCGGTCTGGCAGTGCCGGCACATCCCGCACGCGGCGATCGTGGTGATCACCACGTGGTCGCCGGGCGCGACCGTGCCGACGCCCGCGCCGACCTTCTCCACGATCCCGGCGCCCTCGTGCCCGAGCACGGACGGCGTGGGCCATTCGATGACGCCCTCCAGCACGCTGACGTCGCTGTGGCAGACCCCGGTCGCGACGATCCGTACCAGGACCTCACCGGCCTCCGGGTCACGTACGGTGACATCGTCCCGGATCTCGGCGCCCGTGGCGGTGTGCAGGATCGCGCGCATGTACCGTCTCCTCGTTCCGGGCGGACGGCCCGCCGCGAGGTGTGTTCGCCGCGCACCGGACCGGCCCACCCCAAGCCGAACTTCCACATCCTTGATCACTACAACGATGTCGATTATTCACCGCGTGCCAAAGAGGTCAAGGCATAGCGGGCCTGGGATCTGACGACCCGTCGGACGTTTGACGACGGCAATTGCCGGGCGCGGAGGCACGCGGGAGCGGCGATCGTGGACGCGTCGAAGGGTGCGCGTCGAAGGGTGCGCGTCCCGCCCACCGCGGGCCGCCGGGTGCACTTCCGCGGGCTGGAAGGCACGCGCCCCGCTCGACCCGCCACGATCCGCAAGCGCGCGCACCCCGCTCGGCCCTCGATCCGGAGCACGCGCCTCCCGCTCGACCCACCGCGATCCGGAAGCGCACGCGTCCCGCTCAGTCCACCGTCGGACTGCGGCGTTCCAGGAGGACGACATCGCGCCAGCGCCCGTGTTGCCGGCCGACCCGCTCGCGGGTGCCGATGGTGCGGAAGCCCAGGGCCGCGTGCAGGGCGAGGCTGCCGGTGTTCTCCGGAAAGACGCCGGCCTGGATGGTCCACACGCCGGCCGCCTCGGTCGAGGCGATCTGCGCGGTCAGCAGGGCGCGGCCCACTCCTCGGCCCGCCGCCTCGGGGTGGACGTAGACCGAGGTCTCCACCACACCGCGATAGACCGCGCGCTTGGACGTCGGGCTCGCGGCCACCCAACCCAGCACCACGCCGGTCGCCCCGTCGAGCGCGACGAAGCGGTGCTCGGGCAGCTTGCCCTCGTCGAATTCGGCCCAGTCCGGCGCGCTCTCCTGAAAGGTGGCGTCGCCGCCGTCGATGCCGAGCTGATAGATCGCGAGCACCTGGTCGGCGTGCTCGGCACGCATCGGCACGATGGTCGCGGTCGTGGTGGCGGTGGTCATGATGCTCTCCGGGGACGCGGTGGCCGGCAGAACCACCATCCTCACCGAATGCACATGCGCCTTCGCACCCACCCCGGTATAAATCGCCGAATGGGATCACAGGCTGCGCAGGACGTGGAATCGACGGTCGCACACGCCGTCGCGGTGTTGACCGAGGCGACCGGGAGCGAACGGGACTGGTCACGCCCGGCGGGTGAATTGGAATGGGACTGTCGGTACACCCTGGTCCACATCGTCGGTGATCTGTACGTGTACGCCGGCCAGCTCGCGTCGAGCCGGATGGACGACTACCTCCCGGTGGACATCGAGGCCGACGCCGACGCGACGCCGGCCGAGATCCTGCACGGGGTCCGGGCCGGCGGGGCGTTCCTCACCGCCATGGTGGCCACCCGGCCCGACTCGGCCCGCGCGTTCCATCCGTACGGGATCTCCGACCCGGACGGCTTCGCGGGAATGGGCATGATCGAGGTCATGGTCCACATGCACGACCTGGCGGCCGGGCTCGATCTGGACTACCGGCCCGATGCGCGGATCTGCGCCCGGGTGCTGGCGCGGATGTTCCCGGACGCGCCCACCGGTTTCGACGCCTGGCCCACCCTGCTGTGGTGCACCGGCCGTACCGAACTCCCCGGTCACCCGCGCCGGGTCGGCAAATGGCGCTGGCAGGGCCTGCCGGCGACGTAGGCCGGGGCGGTCGGATCCTCCGGGTGGAGGACGTCGATCCAGGCGCCCCGCGTCTACGCTGCTCGCGTCCGAGCGCCGCGTGGCACACCCGGAGCCGAGCACCGCACGCGCGGTGCCCGAGGCCCGGGTGACCGGTCGCGCGTCGCATGCCCGACCGCACATCGCCCGTCGGAGGTACGCACCATGCCCGCACCGTCCCTGGATGGACTCGGCTTCGCCCCGCTCGATCGTCCCGAGCACGGCGAGGTGGACGCTTCCACGTTCTTCAGGTATCACGAGCGCGACGGCGTGATCTGGGCCGAGTACAGCGGCGGCGACATCGTGCGGGGCCACCTGATCGGCACCCGGGAGGCGGACACGCTGGACTTCCGCTACACGCAGCTCAACCGGTCCGGCGGCACCGCGTCCGGGCACTGTGTCAGTGCCGTGGTCGTGTTGCCGGACGGGCGGATCCGGCTGGAGGAGACCTGGGAGTGGGAGTCCAGGGCGGGCAGCGGTACGAGCGCCGTGGAGCAGGTCCCCGAGCCACGAACCTGACACCCGGTCGGTTGTCGGACGCGGTATCTACGTTGAACCCCGACGGACATCGCGACCGAAGGGGTGGGCCATGGGATTCAACGGGGACATCGTCGTATTACGCGCACAGACGCCGTTGACGGACCTGGCCCCCTTCGTCGGCGGAAACGGACATCCGGTCTACGGCGAGTGGTCCTACCTCGACGGCTGGCGTGCGGTGCACGTGCGGCACTTCGAGGATCCGTACGCCTTCCAGGGGCCGTGGCTGACCGACCTGGCCGCCCGGACCGGCTCCCCCGTACTGGTCTGCGGCGTGTTCGAGAGCGATGTCGCGCACGTCCAGGGGCTGAGCGGGACGCACTTCTGGGAGGGCTGGCTCGACCCCGGCACCGCCGCCTCGCGGTTGGCCCAGGACCGTTGGGAACGCGCGGGCGGGCGGGGCGACTTCGCCCGGTACCGGGACGAGGCCGCCGCGTGGCTGGAGGAGGATCGGCCGCGTGTGGCGGAGGCCGCGGTCCGGTGGGCCGCGGCGGCCGGGTACGAGGTGCGGCCCGAGCCCGTCCTGGAGTTGCTGGCCCTGAAGCGGGATCCGTTCGTCGAGCGGCTGTTCTTCGACCTGCTGACCCGCCTCGGCCTGGTGGCGGCGCCCGCACGGTAGGTCGATCGCCGTCCCGGGGGTGCCCGCGGCTCGCACGACCCCGGGACACTCACGGTTCACCCGGCCCCGGGTCGGTCGCGGCTCACCCGACCTTGCGTACCTCGGTGTCCTCCGGCCGGATCCGCCGGCCGTCCGCGGCGTGCACCTCGAGCGCCCGCAGCGGGCGGCCGTCGCGGCGGTCCAGCAGGCTGGAGTGCGGCTCGGCCGGCTCGAACCAGTGCGCCTCGCCCCACTGCCGCAGCGCGACGATGACGGTGAACAGGTCGCGGCCCTTGGCGGTCAGCACGTACTCGCCGTAGGCGCTGCCGTCCGACGCCGGCACCACCTCCATGATCCCGCCGGCCACCAGCGCGCGCAGTCGTGTGGTCAGGATGTTCTTGGCCACGCCCAGGCTGCGCTGGAACTCGCCGAACCGCCGGCTCCCGTCGAACGCGTCGCGCACGATCAGCAGCGACCACCAGTCGCCGATCGCGTCCACGGACCGGGCCACCGGACACGTGCTGTCGTCGAACCGCGTGCGCTGCACCATGCCTCGTCCTCTCCTGCCGGGCGGTTGTCCGTCATCACCCGCGACCACCCTGGTTGCAACATGCTACCAAGCTCGTCTAGCGTGCATTCGGTAGCAACTTGCAACCAGATGCGCGAGGAGCAGGGCATGACAGCCGAGCACGATCTGCCGGAGCACACCGGGGAGAGGACCGATGCGAGCACGGCGGAGAGAACGGAAGGGCGAATCGGCAAGGGGATCGAAGCGCGAACCCGGGCGCGAACCGGGAAGGGGACCGAAGCGCGAACCGGCGCGCGAACCCGGGAAGCCGCGGGCAACGCGTCGACCGCCGGATCCGGCTCGCTCTCCCGGGCGCTCACCCTCGTCTTCGCGATCGCCGCCGGCGTCGCCGTCGCGAACGTCTACCTCGCCCAACCGCTCCTGGTGACCATGGGCCACGACCTCGGCCTCGCCGCCGGCACCGTGGGCGTCGTGGTCACGCTGACCCAGGTCGGCTACGGATTCGGCCTGTTCCTGCTCGTCCCGCTCGGCGACCTGATCGACCGCCGCCGCCTGCTCGTCGGCCAATTCGCGCTGCTGGCCGCCGCGTTGGCCGCCGTCGGGCTGGCCGGCAACGCCGCCCTGCTGTTCGTCGCGATGATCGCGGTGGGCCTGCTCGCGGTGGTCACCCAGGCGGTCGTCGCCTACGCCGCCGCGCTGGCCGCGCCGGCCGAACGCGGTCGCGTCGTCGGTGCGGTGACCAGCGGCGTGGTCACCGGCATCCTGCTCGCCCGCACCGTCTCCGGCACGGTGGCCGACCTCGCGGGCTGGCGCGCGGTGTACCTCGGCTTCGCCGGGCTGACCCTGGTGCTGGCCGGGACGCTGTACCGAGTGCTTCCGCGTCGGCGCGACGATCGGGCGCCCGCCTCCGTCGAGGCGCCGCCGTCCGGTCGGAAGGCGCCGCCGCCTTCCTATCGCAGGCTGCTCGTCTCGACCGTGACCCTGTTCGTCGAGGAACGCCTCTTCCGGGTCCGCGCGCTCTTCGCCCTGCTGATCTTCGCCGCCTTCAGCACCCTGTGGAGCAGCGTCGCGCTCCCGTTGAGCGAGCCGCCGCTGTCGCTGTCGCACACCGCGATCGGCGCCTTCGGCCTGGCCGGCGCGGCCGGGGCACTCGGCGCGATCCCGGCCGGGCGGCTGAGCGACCGAGGACACGCGAACCGGGTCACCGGGATCGCGCTGGTGCTGCTCACCTTGTCCTGGCTGCCGCTCGCCTTCACCCGCCAGTCGTTGTGGGCGCTGGTCCTGGGCACCATCGTGCTCGACCTCGCCGTACAGGCGGTGCACGTCACCAGCCAGACGTTGATCCACCCGCTGCGCCCCGACGCCGGAAGCAGGCTGATCGGCGGCTACATGATCTTCTACTCGATCGGCAGCGCGGTCGGCGCGATCGCCTCGACCACGCTGTACGCGGCGGCCGGATGGCTCGCGGTGTGCGGACTGGGCGCGGCTTTCGGGGCCCTGGCGCTGTCGATATGGGTGCTGGAACCGTGGCGCGGACGCCGAGTGCGGGGCAGGTCCGCGGCGGCGCCCGTCACACCGTGATCAGTACGTTCACGACCACGCCGACGACGAGCAACAGCAGCAGCCAGGACCACAGCGGACGCGGCGCGGGGCGCGGTCGGGAGGATCGGTCGCTCACGGTCGACTCCTTCGTCGTTGCCGCCGACCGCTCCGGGTGAGCCGCCGACCTGCACAAACGTAGGATCTCGTGGCGGTGCCCGGCAGCCCGCACACGCCCGTCCCGATGGTGGTGCGCGCACCACCATCGGGACACCCACTGCTCGGCTACCTCTCTCGCGCGGGGGCGGACACCATCGAACAAGCCCAGGAAAGGGGTTTGGCGGTGCACCCGAAACCCGACCACCCGCCCGACGCGCGCACCGCGCTCCCCGCGGGGCAGGCCGCACTCCCCGGCCTGCCCGCAGCGCGCGCCGCGCTGCGGGGCCTGCCCACCCGGCTGCGTCTGCTCGCGCAGGCCGGCGGCACCGGCCTGCTCGCCCTGCTCGCGCTGCCCGTGGTCCTGATGTGCACGTGCCTGTACGTCGTGGGCCTCGGCCTCCCCCTGCTGACCCCGCTGCTGCGCGGGGTGCGGCGACTGGCCGGGGCCGAACGCCGTCGGGTGGGCGTCGTGCTCGGCGGCCCGCCGGTGCCCGAGCACTATCGCCCCCTCGACGGCCCCCTGCTCACCCGCGCGCACATCGCGCTGACCGATCGCGCCGGCCGACGGGACCTGCTGTGGCTTCCGGTACACGGCCTGACCGGAACCCTCACCGCCGGGCTCGGCCTCGGCCTGACCGTCAGCGCCGTCAACAACCTCACCATGCCGCTGTGGTGGTGGGCCGTGCCGGGTCGGGCGCCGTCCGGCGTCGGCTTCGCGGTCGACTCGTGGTGGAAGGCCGCGGCGATGCTCCCGATCGGCGCGGCCGTCGCGGTGCTCGCGGTCGCCCTGGCCGCACCGCTGCTGCGCGGCCAGGCCCGGCTGACCCGCCCGCTGCTCACCCTGCCGGCGGACGGATCGGTGGTCGAGCGGCTGGCCGAGGTCACCGCGAGCCGAGCCGCCGCGTTGGACGCGCACGGCGCCGAACTGCGGCGAATCGAACGGGACTTGCACGACGGTACGCAGAACCGACTGCTCGCGGTGGTGCTGCATCTCGGGCTGATCGAACGGGCCCTGGAACGCGATCCGGAGCAGGCGCTGCCGCTGGTCCGACGTGCTCGGCGGGCGGCCGGCGACGCGCTGGACGAGTTGCGCGACGTGGTGCGCGGCATCCACCCGCCGATCCTGGCCGAACGCGGCCTGGACGGTGCCGTCTCGGCCCTGGCCGCCCGCTGTCCGGTGCCGTGCGTCGTGCACACCGCCGGGCTCAGTCGCACACCGGCCGCGGTGGAGACCGCCGCGTACTTCGTCGTCGCCGAGGCGTTGAACAATGTGGCCAAGCACAGCCGCGCCGCACACGTCGAGGTCCGGCTGACCCGCGAGGAGGACACGCTGGTGATCGAGGTCGAGGACGACGGGCGCGGTGGCGCGGACGAGCACGTGGGCAGTGGCCTGGTCGGCATCCGGCGGCGCGCGGGCGCGCTGGACGGCCGGTTGAGCGTGCACAGCCCGGCCGGCGGACCGACCCGACTGCGCGCGGAGTTGCCGTGCGGGTGGTGATCGCCGAGGACGACGCGCTGTTGCGCGAGGGACTGGTCCTGCTGCTGACCGGTGAGGGCTTCGAGGTCGCGGCGGCGGTGGACAACGGCACCGAATTCCTGGCCGCCGTCGCGGCGCACGCCCCGGACGTCACGGTCGTCGACGTGCGACTGCCGCCGGACTTTCGCGACGAGGGGCTGCGGGCCGCGATCGAGGCCCGGCGGCGCCGGCCCGGACTGCCCGTGCTGGTGTTGTCCGCCTATGTCGAGGACCGGTACGCCGCCGAGCTGCTCGCCGACGGCAAGGGGGCGACCGGCTATCTGCTCAAGCAACGGGTGGGCGACGTCGACGAGTTCGCCGACGCGCTGCGTCGGGTGGCGGCGGGCGGCACGGTGATGGACCCCGAGGTGGTGGCCCAACTCCTGGTCCGGCGCCGCTCCGACGACCCGCTGCGCGAACTGACCCCCCGCGAGCGCGAGGTGCTCGCACTGATGGCGGAGGGCAGGTCGAATACGGACATCGGCCGGCTGCTGGTGATCAGCGAGGGCGCGGTGAACAAGCACATCCGCAACATCTTCGCGAAGCTCGGGCTGGCCCCCGACGAGGCGGGGCACCGACGGGTGCTCGCCGTACTCGCCTACTTGAACGGCTGAGCGGACGGGCACCCGCCGGCGGAGTGCCGGGAGGCCGAGGGGGCCGCGGCCTCACGCGTCGAAGGACTCCTTGCGGGTGCGCGGGCGCTTGCGCGCGGCCGGGATCGCTCGCGGTGCGGCGCCCTCGACCACGGTGTTGGTCAGCGTCCCGATCCCCTCGACCGTGAGCGCGACCGTGTCGCCCGGTCGCAGCGGCGGCAACTCGCGCCCCAGGCCCCACAGTTCGCCCAGGCAACCACCGTTGCCACAGGTGCCGGTGCCCAGTACGTCGCCGGGTCGGACCCAGGTGCCGCGCGACGCGTAGGCGACCAGTTCGGCGGGCGGCCAGCCCATGTTGACCAGCGAGTCCCGGCCGACCTCGACGCCGTTGACCGACGCGCGCATGGCCAGGTCCAGGAAGCCGTCCGCGTCCCGGTGGGCCTCGAACTCGTCGGCGGTCACCAGCCAGGGGCCGAGCGTGGTCGCGGTGTCCTTGCCCTTGCACGGGCCCAGGCCCACCCGCATCTCCCGGGCCTGGAGGTCGCGCGCCGACCAGTCGTTGAAGATGGTGTAGCCGATGATGTGCTCCGCCGCCTGCTCGACCGTCAGGTCCCGGCCCGCGCGGCCGATCACGATGCCGACCTCCAACTCGAAGTCGAGCACGTTCGACCCGGGCGGCATCGGCACCGCGTCGCTCGGGCCGATGATCGCGTAGGGGTTGGTGAAGTAGAAGGTGGGCAGCTCGTACCACTCGGGCACCACGGTCGCGTCCGGGCCCTGCACGGTGATGGCGACGCCCTCGACGTGCTCCTCGAACGCCACGAAGTCGCGGACGGTGGGCGGCTGTAGCGGCGGCAGCAGCCGCACGTCGGCGAGCGCGAGGGCCGGCTCCGACAGGGCCCGCTCACCCGCCGCGCGCAACTCCTCGGCGCCGCGCTCGATCAGCCCGAGCAGGGTGACGCCCACCGGCAGCGGGTGCACGACGGCGTCGCCCGCGCCGGCCACGACTCCGCAACGGGTCGAGCCGGCCAGGTCGAAGGTGGCGAACTTCATGCGATTGCTCCCTGTTCCGATACGTGCCGAGCACCGGCGACGCGGCGTCGGTATCGCTGAATGATCACAGGTAGATGATCACTGCCCCATGATCATCGCCACATGATCACAGAGCCACGGGAGTCGGCCCACCGGGTCAGGACGACAACTTCGCGCCGGTCTTCGCGCGCACCTCGTCCTCGGTGACGTCGGGGGCCGTCTCGACCAGGACCAGGCCGCGGTCGGTCACGTCGATCACCGCGAGGTCGGTGACCACGCGCTGGACGCAGCGCTTGCCGGTGAGCGGCAGCGAACACGTCTCGACGATCTTGTGCTCGCCCTTGCGGGACACGTGCTCCATCAGCACGATCACCCGACGGGCGCCGTGCACGAGGTCCATCGCGCCGCCCATGCCCTTGATCATCTTGCCGGGGATGGTCCAGTTCGCCAGGTCGCCCACCGCGCTGACCTGCATCGCGCCCAGGATCGCGGCGTCGATGTGACCGCCTCGGATCATCCCGAAGGACAGCGCCGAATCGAAGAACGAGGCGCCCGGCAGGACCGTGACGGTCTCCTTGCCGGCGTTGATCAGGTCCGGGTCGACCTCGTCCTCACGCGGATACGGTCCCACGCCGAGCAACCCGTTCTCCGAGTGCAGCACCACGTGCACGCCGGCCGGGATGTGGTTGGGCACCAGCGTGGGCAGCCCGATGCCGAGGTTCACGTACGACCCGTCGGCCAGCTCGGCCGCCGCCCGCGCGGCCATCTCGTCCCTGGTCCAGGCCATCAGTCGCGCACCGTCCCCCGCGCCGTCGGCGCGGTGATCGTGGTCTTCTCGATCTGCTTGTCGGCGGCCTGGGCCGCGCTCAGGACCACCACCCGTTGCACGAACACGCCGGGCAAGTGCACCTCGTCCGGGTCGAGTTCGCCCGGTTCGACCAGTTCCTCGACCTCGGCGACGGTGATCCGCCCGGCCATCGCGGCGAGCGGGTTGAAGTTGCGCGCCGACTTGTCGAACACCAGATTGCCGTGCCGATCGCCCCGGGCCGCCCGGACCAGCGCGTAGTCGGTGGTGATCGACTCCTCCAGGACGTATTCGACCCCGTCGAAGACCCGGACCTCCTTCCTCGGCGAGGCCACCACGACCGCGCCGGCCGCGTCGTAGCGCCACGGCAGACCGCCCTCGGCGACCTGGGTGCCGACGCCGGCCGGGGTGAAGAAGGCCGGGATGCCGCAACCACCGGCGCGCAGCCGTTCGGCGAGGGTGCCCTGCGGGGTGAGTTCGAGCTCGATCTCACCGGACAGGTACTGCCGGGCGAACTCCTTGTTCTCGCCGACATAGCTGCCGGTGGCGCGCGATATGCGCCCGGCGTGCAGCAGGATGCCGAGCCCCCATCGATCCACGCCGCAGTTGTTGGAGACGACCCGCAGATCGCCGGCGCCCTGCGCGTACAGGGCCCCGATCAGCACCGAGGGAATCCCACACAGCCCGAACCCGCCGACCGCGATCGAGGCCCCGTCCCCGATATCCGCCACCGCCGCCTCGGCCGTACCGACCACCTTGTCCACGCCATCTCCGATCACCCACCACCCCGACCCCCCGAAGCTATGCGCCCACCCCCCGCCCCACCCCCCAACCTTCCACCCACCGGAAACCAACCAAAAGCGCCGGCCAGGCCATCCCACAGCCCAACCGGCGCCCCCACGACCAACCAACCGCTCCCACACCAACCCGCAGCCCACACCCAGCCCAACCGACGACCAAACCAGCCCGGCCGGCGCTTGAGGCCAATCAGCCGGGCCGGCGCTTGAGGCCAATCAGCCCGGCCGGCGCCTGAGGCCGCCAGACCGCGGGTCGGCCAACCCCGTCACGCGAAGCAAGAGAGCGGCTTGCCGTCGTTGAACGTCACCATGTCCCCGAGCGCGCCGTATATGTCGATCGCCCCCGCCCGCTCGACCCCGTTCAACTCCGCATACGCACGATGCAGGTTGCCCACGATCCGCTCCGGGTCGGACAGCGCCGCGTACTCGCCGAGGTCCGTCTCGCGCGCCACGCTCAACGGGTCCAGCCCCGCGTCAAGGCCCTTGCGCGCGGTCTCCAGCACGAAGTTCGTGTACCCGATCGCGTAGTCGATCTGCTCCGGACCACACACCTCGCCGTGTCCGGGGACCAGCGTGGTGGCGCCCAACTGCTTCACCCGCTCCAGCACTTCGAGGTAGCCGGCGGGCGAGCCCATCAGCAGGAACGGGGTGCCGCCGTTGAAGATCAGGTCGCCGGTGTACAGGACGCCCTGCTCCTCGAGCCACACCACCGAGTCGTTCGAGGTGTGCGCGGCGCCGAAGTGCCGTACCTGCGCGCGCAGATCGCCCGCGTACACGGTGACGCTGTCGGTGAAGGTCAGGAACGGCGGGACCGCGCGCACGCCGCCCCAGCCGACGCCCGGCCAGATCGATTCGACCTCCATGATCCCCAGCTTCAGGATCTCGGTCCGGGTGTTCTCGTGCGCCACGATGGTGGCCGACTCGAACAGGTAGTTCCCGTTCGTGTGGTCGCCGTGGTGGTGGGTGTTGATCAGCGTGCGCACCGGGGCGTCGGTGTGCTTCGCGATCGTCTCCAGGAAGGTACGGGTCCGGGCCTCGGTGGCACAGCCGTCGATCGCGACGACGCCCTCCGGACCGACCAGGAACCCGGTGTTGTTGATCCACCAGGTGCCGTCCGGCTGGATGTACGCGTACGCTCCGTCGGCCACCTCCTGGACGCGAGGCGGATCCATCCGGCCGTGATCGTGCTGCGACGTGCTCATCGATACTCCCGATCGACTGGGGGTGTGCGTTGACGTGCATACACCGCCGACCACCCCGCGCGCAGCCTGACGAGCCGTCAGGTGCCACGTCCGGTAGGGCTTGTCCGGGATGTCCCGGGCCCGGCGGGGTGATTCGGGCTCAGTTCACCGCGCGGCCGGTGAACGCGGCGAGCCGGTCGGCGGCCGGCGCGTCCGCGGCCACCGGCTGCTCGGGGCCGAACGCGCGACCCTCCCCGCGTGCGGCGTCCGGCAGGGTCTTGCGCATGCGCTCCAGGAGCGCCTCGGCGAGCTCGGGGTCCAGGTCGGTCGGCTTGCCCAGGGCCCGGGCCAGGTCCCACGCGTGCACGAAGATGTCGCCGGTGGCCAGGCCGAGCAGGAAACCGCCGGTCTGCTCGCCGAACGGGGTCTTGATCGCAGAGGCGATCCGCTCCGGGGTGAAGGTCGCCAGCATCGTCTCGACCACCGCCTCGAAGTCCTCCCGGGGGTCCTCGGAGACCGGCTCGGTGGGCCCGGCCAGGGCCGCCGCCAGACCGCGCTGCGCGCCGGTGGCATGGGTGAGCAGACCTCGTACGTCCCACTGGTCACACGGACACTCGAGCCCGAGCTGTTCGTCGCCGACCTCGGCGAGCAGCGGTCGGAAGGCGTCGACGGCGCGCTTGTACTGGGTTATCTGGTCCACGAGGACTCCTCGGGCAGGTGACGCCGCACGGGCACGGCGTGCGTTCCGGGTGACGGACGACGAGCAGCGGTCAGATTACGCCCGGGTCTCCGGCGGCGATACGGCCGGTTGGGGAATGTTTGGCACCTGCACGTATGTTTCACGTCCGGTGCGTCCGCCGCCGTGACCGTCGGTACGTCCGTCCTTTGGATCGCCCCAGGGCGTGTCTTCGATCCCGTGTGTCCCGGGGCGCCGCCGCCGAGCGTCGCGTGCCCCCGACCACCGAGCAAGGAAGCTGGAGAGCAAGTGAAGGTCGAGATCTACAGCGATATCGCGTGCCCGTGGTGCTACGTCGGGAAGCGGCGCTTCGAGCGCGCGCTCGCGGCGTTCCCGGGCGCCGAGGACATCCAGGTCACGTACCGTCCCTACGAGCTGGATCCCACCACTCCGGCCCAGCCGGCGCCGCTGCGCGAGCGGCTGGCCGCGAAGTTCGGCGCGGCGAACCTCGACGGGATGAACGCGCGGCTCGCCGACGTGGGCGCCGGCGAGGGCATCACCTTCGACTTCACCCGGGCCTTGGCGGTGAACACGCTGACCGCGCACCGGGTGTTGTGGCTCGCGCTCACCGAGTTCGGTCCGACGGCCCAGGCCGCGCTCAAGGACCGACTGCTCGCGGCGTACTTCAGCGAGGGCGAGAACGTCGCCGACCACGACCGGTTGACCGAGTTCGCGGTCGAGGCCGGCCTGGACCGGGACCGCGTGGTCGCCTTCCTCGCGTCCGACGAGGGCTCCGACGAGGTCCGGCGCGAGATCGCCGAGGCGCGGGAAATGGGCGTCACCGCGGTGCCGACGTTCGTGTTCGAGGGCAAGTGGGCGGTCCAGGGCGCGCAGGAGGCGTCCACGTTCCTCCAGGTCCTGGAGCAGGTGCGGGATCAAAGCGCCGAGTCCACCGCGCCCGCGGGCGACGGCGACGCGTGCGCCGACGGCTCCTGCGCGGTGTGAGCGTCTCGGGGGGAACGACCCGGGAACCGTCCACCGAGCGGTTGCGCGGCGCGCGACTGGCCGCGCTGTTCGTGTTCTTCGCGTTCAGCGCCGCGGTCGCGGACTTCCTGGCCCGGATCCCGCAGTTCAAGGAGGATCTGGATCTCGACGACGCCCAGTTGGGGCTGGCCCTGCTCGGCTCGCCGGTCGGCGCGCTGGTGGCGGTGCAACTCGCGGGTACCGCCGCCGGGCGATGGGGCAGCAAACGGGTCGCGCGGGTGTCGGTGATCGGCGGCTGTCTGGCGCTGTTCCTGCCGGCGTTCGTGTGGAACCTGCCCTCGTTGGCGGTGGGCCTGCTGGTCCTGGGCATGCTGATGGGCTTCACCGATGTCGCGGTGAACGCGCAGGGCGTCGCGATCGAGCAGCACCTGCGTCGCCCGATCATGAACAGCCTGCACGGCGGTTACAGCCTCGGCGGGCTGTTCGGCGCGCTCGTCGGCTCCGGCGCGGCTGCCCTGGGGATCACCCCCCGGGTGCACCTGTCGGTGATGGCGGTGGTGCTCGCACTGGCCGTGTGGGCGGGTTCGCGCGCGTTGCTGGACGTCGCGGACGACCCGCACGTGCACGCCCCGGTCGAGTCGGCCGACCCGGCGCGACCGGCCGCGCCGGCCGCGGGCGGTGGTCTGCTCCGGTTGCTCGCGGGCTATCGCGCCGTGGTGTTGCTCGCGCTGATCGGCCTGTGCTCGTTCGTCGGCGAGGGCGCGGTGGCGGACTGGAGCGGCGTACATCTGCGCGAGACGCTGGACGGTTCGCCGGGGGTCGTCGGGTTGGGGTTCGCGGGCATGTCGGTGGCGATGGCCGCGGGCCGGTTCGCCGGTGACCGGGTGGTGGAACGGTTCGGCCCGGTCGCGGTGTTGCGGGTGGGCGCGCTGATCGGCGCGCTCGGCATGACGCTCGCGCTGGCCACGCCGTGGCCGGCGGTCTCGGTGCTCGGCTTCACGCTGTTCGGCGTCGGAGTGGCCCCGGTCGCGCCGGTGACGTTCAGCGCGGCCGGCAACACCCCGGGAGTGCCCGCCGCGTGGGCCATCTCGCGGGTGACCGGCATCGCCTATATCGGGCTGCTCGCGGGCCCGCCGGTGATCGGCTTCATCGCCCACCACACCAGCCTGACCACGGCGTTGGCCATTCCGGCGGCGCTGGTCGCGATCATCGCCCTCACCGCGGGCGCGGTCCGCCGCTGAGCGGTCCGTTCCCGGGTACCGGCCCGCCGATCGATCCGATCGGTGGGCCGGTACCCGAGGGACGGCCCGAGCACGGACCCGAGCACGGGGTGTGGGCACGAGGTACGAGCCGAAATCGACGCACAGGCCCCGAGCGCAGGCTCCGAAGACAGGCCCCGACGACCGAACCCGCCCGCGCCGGGCGCCCGCGTCAGGTCAACTTCCGCGCGTAGTTGATCCCCCGCGCCTCCCACCGCGCCTCGTGCGTGCCGACCCGGGTCCTGAAGTCCGCCCAGTCGCGCCGCTCCGGCCGGGACCAGGCCGCCTCGGCGACCGCCGCGATCCGCGGGAAGAGCAGATACTCGGCGTCCGCGACGCTCTTGATCGTCTCGCCCCACAGCGCGCCCTCGACCCCGAGCACCGCGTCCGCGGGCAGCCCCGGCAGGTGCGTCGAGGGTTCCCAGTCGTACGACGCGCGCACATCGACGGTGCCCGCCCAGGTCACCCCGAGCCGCTCGCCTCCCGCGTACTTCATGTCCAGGTAGGCGTGGTCGGCCGGGGCCATCACCACCTTGTGCCCGGCCCGCGCGGCGGCGGCGACCGCGGCCGCGTCCTGCTTGGACGCGCCCCAGTACTCGATGATCGCGCCGGGCACCGGGTCGCCCGCCGCCAGTTGGTGCCACGCGATGAGTTGTTTGCCGTGCCTGGCCACCAGCGGCTGCGCGCGGGACATGAACGCCCGGTACTGCGCGGGCTTGAGGGTGTGCGTCTCGTCGCCGCCGATGTGCAGGTAGGGGCCCGGGGTGAGTTCGGCGAGCCGGCCGAGCACCTCGTCGAGGAAGGTGTAGGTCGCCTCGCCGTCCACGCACAGCGCGGAGAAGCCGACCTGGGTACCGGTGTAGGGGGCGTACTTGCGTCCGTCGCAGGCCAGTTCCGGGTAGGCCACGATCGCCGCGTTGGTGTGTCCGGGCATGTCGATCTCGGGCACCACGGTGATGAAGCGCTCGGCCGCGTAGCGGATCACCCCCTGGTAGTCGGCCGCCGTCCAGAAGCCGCCCGGCCCGCCGCCGACCTGGGTCGAGGCGCCGATCCCGGTGAGCCGGGGTCGGCCCTCGATCGCGATCCGCCAGCCCTGGTCGTCGGTCAGGTGCAGGTGCAGGTGGTTGAACTTGTAGGCGGCGATGTGGTCGATCAGCCGGCGCATCTCGGCGGGCGGGTAGAAGTGCCGGGCCAGGTCGATCATGATGCCCCGGTACGGATACCGCGGCGCGTCCCGGACCACGGCGGGACGCAGTTCGAACGGCGCCCGGGCCGGCACCAGTTGGCGCAGCGTCTGGGCGCCTCGATACAGGCCGGCCGGAGCGCTCGCGCGGATCGTGGCGCCGTGCTCGGTCACGGTCAGCGTGTACGCCTCGTCGCCGGCCGGCCGGTCCGCCGGCGTCGCCCCGGGCGGGTCCAACACCAGGGACAGGTCGGTTCCGGCGCGGGCGCGGGCTTCGACCACCACGGGCAGGGGCAGGCCGGTGGCGGTGCGCAGTTCGGCGGCGACCACCTCGGCGACCGCCCGCGCGGCCTCGGTCGCGGCCCGCACCCGGGTGTCCCGGGACAGGGCCCAGCCCGCGCCCTGGGCGCCGTGCGCCTCGACCGGGATCGGGACCAGTCCTCGGGCGTCGGCGGCGAGGGGTCCGGGCGGCGGTTCATCGGCCTCGGCACCACCGGGGTCCGGCCCGCCCGAGCCCGGGGCCGCGCCCGGGTCGGTCCCGGGGGCGCCGTCGGAGGAGGACGAGTCGGTGACCCACACGGCCGTCCCCGCGGCGGCGGCGATCGGCACGGCCAGGAAAAAAGCCAGGGCGCGTCGACGCTGCATGTGACTCTCCCAATTCGGTCCGCCGGGATCGGTCTCGGCCCAGTCTAGGCAGCCGGGATCGACCATCCGGTCGGTCGATACTCCGAAAACGGAGGACAACGATCCGGTATATCCCAACGAATGGTTGGCAAACGGGCGTCGGGAGATGGGGGGCGAAATACGGATAAAGGTGTCCGACAGCAGAAGTCGGGGCCAAATCATGTGATATGCGTCTGTGTATTGCCATGACCGACCACCCGTATTCCTTCGCAGGGTTAACTTACGGATGTCAACATTCGCCGCCGTATGCGGCGCGCGCGATGCATTACCCACCGGCCACTGCGAGCACACGTGCGAATGCCGCTAGGCTCTGCCCGTCGTGCACGGAATAGGACGCGATCCGCGTCACCGAAAGCGCAAGACCGGAAAGTGCGAATCATCGGGAAAATGACGTACTTGACAAGCGGAATACTCGACTCCGTATCCCTGCCTCGCTCCACCCCGGTACCGACCTGGTGGTGGACGACCTGAACATCACTCGGAAACTCGTCCTGCTCGTCGCCGTGCCCCTCACCGTGATGGTGGGGTCCGCGGGACTCGCCGTGTCCACCACGACCGGCGAGGCCCTCGACGCGAACCGCCTGCGCTCGCTGACCAAGGTCTCCGCGGAGGCGGGCGAGCTCGCGCACCGCCTGCAGAGCGAACGCGCGGCCGCCGCCGCGGTGCTGTGGCCGGAGGCCGGCAGCGGCGCGCTGGTCACGTACCACCAGCGCACCGCCGCGACGGACGAGAGCGCCACGCGCTACCGCAAGTTGCGCAAGGACCTCGGCTCGATCCCCGGCAACACCAAGGAACGGTTGCGCAGGCTGGACGCGGGTCTGACCGACCTGACCGCGCTGCGCGAACAGGTCCAGGCCCCCAAGGGCACCTCGCTGACCGCCGTCGTCTTCCGCTACCGCATCCTGATCGCGGACGCGCTCGACTACCGCGACAGCGTGGCCCAGGCCGGCGGCGCCGGCCCCGACAACTCGGACCGCCTGCGTGCCGCCGCCGCGCTCTCGCACGCCACGGAGTGGCTGGGGCAACAACAGACGGCGGTCCTGCGCGCGTTGGCGTCCAGCCGGATCTCGCCGTCCCAACAGCAGGACATCCTGGCCACCCGGACCGGCTACGACGAGAGCGAGACGTCCTTCGAGTCGCTCGCCGACGAGGAATGGCTGGGCTGGCTGGAACTCGCCCAGACCGGCCCGGAGATCCTGGCCGTGCACCAGCTCGAGGACGCCGTCTCCCGGGCCAAGGTGGACACACCCATCCTGATCCCTCAGGACGTGTGGACCAAGGCGACCGCCGACCGGATCGCCCGGATCAGCGACGTCGAACGCCGCGTGGACGCGTCGGTGCTGGCCTCGGTCAGCGACGAACGCGACAGCCGACGCTGGTGGGCGGTCGGACAGGCCGCGGCGGTGCTGCTCGCGCTGGCCGCCGCCGTGCTCCTGGTGCTGCGCCTGGGCCGGCCGATGACGCGCGAACTGCTGCGCCTGCGCGATACCGCGCACGAGGTGGCCTACACCGGTCTGCCGGACGCGGTCGCCAAGCTCCAGCAGGGGCGTTCCCTCGACGGCGCGACCGCCGACGAGATCGCCGAACGCGCGGGCTCCCCCATCGAGGTGCGCGGCAAGGACGAGATCGCCGAGGTGGGCTCGGCGTTCAACACCGTCTTCACCGCCGCCGTCCGCATCGCCGCCGAACAGGCGGTCCTGCGGGCCGGTATCGCCACCGTGCTGGTCGCGCTCGCCCGCCGCAACCAGCGGCTCACCGACGGCCTGGTCAAGGTCCTCGACGAGGCCGAGGCACACGAGCACGACCCGGACCGGCTCAAGCGGCTGTACTCGCTCGACCACCTGGTCCAGCGCATGGGCCGCAACAACACCAGTCTGCTGGTGCTCGGCGGCGAGGGCACCGCGCGCGTACGCGAGGACGCGCTGCTCCTGGACGTCGCACGCGCGGCGATCGGCCGGATCGAACGGTTCACCCGGGTCGACCCCGGCGCGGTGGACCCGCGCATCCTGATCGCCGGGCGGGCCCGCGACGACGTCGCGCACCTGCTCGCCGAACTGCTGGACAACGCGACCAAGTTCAGCCGTCCGGAGACCTGGGTGGTTCTCCAGGCGAACCGGCGCGGCGACGGCGCGGTGCTGACCGTGACCGACTCCGGCGTGGGCATCACCCCGGAACGACTGGCCGGGTTCAACGAACGCCTCGCGTCGCCGGCCCAGTTGGACGTGCACGCGGTGCGCGCGATGGGTCTGACCGTGGCCGGCCACCTGGCCACGCGCTACGGCATCACGATCACCCTGGCCCCGGGCCCGCAGGGCGGCACGGTCGCCGAGGTCGGCCTGCCCGAGGACATCGTGGTCTTCCGCGATCGCCCCGGCCGGCACCGCGGCGTGCCCAAGGCCGAGGTCGCGCAACTGCCCCCCTCCGGTCGGGCGCCGGACGTCGGCGTACGCGCCGGCGGCCATCCCGACCCGGGTCCGTTCGAGCCGGTGCCGAGCGTGTTCACGCCCACCCGGCCGCAACCGGTCAGCGACGCGAGCGCTCCCGGACCGCGTGAGCCCGCGCCCTCGGGACTGCGCTTCACCGGTGCTCGGCCGCCCGCGCCCGCAGCCCCTGCCCCGCCCGCCCTCGCCCCGCCGGCCCCGCCGGCGCGGGTCGAACCCGAGCGGCGTCCGGAGCGGTCGCTGCCGTCGGCTCCGGAACCGACGGAGTCCGGCCGCACCACGAACACGGGCCTGCCGCTGCGGGTTCGCCGGGACACTCCCACCGTGCACCCGGGCAGCCCCGCCGCACCCGCCGCGCCGCTGGTCGGCTCGGCCGGAACGCCCGCCCGGGCGAACAACACGCCGGACCGTCGGGACGCCCGCCAGGTGTCCGCGGCCATGTCCGCCTTCGCGCAGGGCATCGGGCACAGCCGGGCCCGCCGCGCCCCCTCGCCCCGCCCCGGCGGCGGCGAACCGGATCACAAGGAGAGATCGTGACCCACCCCACCGCAGCCGATCTGAGTTGGCTGCTCAACGATTTCGCCACCCGGGTGCCCGAGGTGCTGCACGCCGTCGCGGTCTCCGCGGACGGTCTCGTGGTGGCCAACACCAGTTCACTGCCGCAGGACCGCGCCGACCAGCTCGGCGCGGTCGCGTCCGGCCTGGTCAGCCTGCTGGCCGGTGCCGCACGACTGTTCGGCACCGACCCGGTGGCCAGCAACCTGACCGAGATGAACGGCGCGTTCATGTTCTCCATGCAGGTCAGCGACGGCGCCTCGCTGCTGGTGCTGGCCTCGCGGGAGTGTGACATCGGTCAGGTCTCGTTCGAGATGGCCGAGCTGATCAACCAGGTCGGCCCGGCCCTGACCCCGGCCGCCCGCGAGCGCTTCCTGCACGTACAGCGCGGCGCGCTGGGCTGAACGAAGCACCCTCGCGTCCCTCCCGACGCGGCCCTCCCTTCGCTCGATCGCTCTCCCACGTCCAAACCCTGGAGCACGTCATGACCCCGGCAAGTCCCATAACCCGACGCACGTTCCGCGTCACCGCCGCCGGCCTGATCGCCGGCGCCCTCGCCTTCACCACCGCGTGCAGCGGCAGCGCGGCGGACGACAAGAAGGGCGGATCGTCCTCGGGCACGCTCAAGATCGGCCTGACGATCCCGCTGACCGGTGTCTACGCGTCGCTCGGCCCGGACCTGCAGAACGGCTTCCAGACCTACCTCGACCAGCACGACGGCAAGCTGGGCGGGCACAAGATCGAGCTCGTGATCACCGACGAGGGCGACGGCCCGCAGACCTCGGTGCCCTCGGTCACCAAGCTGATCAAGCAGGACAAGGTCACCGCGGTGGTCGGTCTGTCCAACGCGGCCACGGTGGCCGCCAACGTGCAGATCGTCAACGACAACAAGGTGCCGATGATCGGCGCCGTCGGTCGCCCCGGCAAGATCGACAAGCCGGACTACGTCTGGCACACCAGCTACCTCTCCGAGGAGCCGGGTGTGGCGGCGGCGCCGTACATCAAGGAGAACGTGGCCGGCTCGGTCTACGCGATCGGCCCGGACTACCAGGGTGGTTGGGACCAGCTGGGCGGCTTCACCAAGACCTTCGAGCAGGCCGGCGGCAAGCTGGCGAACCCCGACGGCAAGACCAAGTGGACCCCGTTCCCGGCCACGACCAACTTCCAGCCGTACTTCACCGAGATCAAGAACTCGGGTGCCAAGGCGGTCTACACGTTCTACGCGGGCACCGCCGCGGTGAACTTCGTCAAGCAGTACAAGCAGTCCGACGTCAAGGACATCCCGCTGTACGCCGCGGGCTTCCTGACCGAGGGTGCCGTGCTCGGGGCCGAGGGCGACGCCGCCAAGGGCGTGTTCACCTCGCTCAACTACACGCCCACCCTGGACATTCCGGCCAATCGCTCGTTCGTCGCGGCCTACCAGGGCAAGTACAACGCGCTGCCGACGATGATGTCGGCGACCATGTACGACGCGGCCGCCGTGCTGGACAAGGCGATCGCCGCCGCGGGTGACAAGGTCACCCCGGAGACGGTCAACGCCGCGATCGCCAAGACCGGCAAGGTCGACAGCCCGCGCGGTTCCTGGGAGTTCAACCCGAACACGCACGCGCCGGTGCAGAAGTGGTACCTGCGTGAGGTCAAGCAGGACGGCACCGCGCTCAGCAACGTCATGGTCCGCGAACTCGGCACGCTCGGCTAGCGGCGGATTCGGAGCGAAAGGGAGCGTGCCGTGGGCTGGTTCGACGACAATTTCATCCCGGCCCTGGACGGAGTGGCCTACGGGCTGCTGCTGTTCGTCGTGGCCGCGGGCCTGACTCTGGCCTTCGGCTCGGGCGGAGTCCTCAACCTGGCGCACGGCACGCTCTACGCGTTCGCCGCCTACACCGCGACCGCCGTCGCCGACGGCTCGTGGGTGGGTCTGGCGCTGGCGGTGCTCGCGGGCATCGGGGCGGGCGCGGCCGGTGGCGGGGTGCTCGCGGCGCTGACCGCGCCGATCGCCGGCAGAGGCCACATGGCACAGGCCATGCTGACCTTCGGCGTCGCGCTGGTCGGCAGCGATCTGCTGACCACCACGTTCGGCAAGGACGACCCCCAGGTCTCGGTGCCCGGCGCACTGGAGAAGCCGGTGTCGATCCTGGGCCACAACTACCCGGGCTACCGACTCGCGTTCATCGTGGTCGCGGTCGTGCTCGGGGTCGGCGGCTGGTACGTGCTCTCGCGTACCCGCGTCGGCGCGGCCGTGCGCGCGTCGGTGGACGACCCCCAGATGCTCGCGGCCGGCGGCATCTCGCCGGCCCGGGTGCGCACCGGCGTGCTGATCGCCGCGGGCGCGCTGGCCGGCCTCGCGGGCGGTCTGGGCGCGCCGATCATCGGCCCGTCCACGTCGGTGGCCAACACCGTGCTGCTGCAATCCCTGCTGGTCGTGGTGATCGGCGGGCTGGGTTCGGTCGGCGGTGCGCTGTTGGCGGCGATCCTGGTCGGCGAGGTGCAGACGCTCGGCGTCACGCTGATGCCCGACCTCGCGCCCTATCTGCTGTTCGCCACGATGGCCGTGATGCTGATCGCGCGCACCGCGCGCTTCGGCCCGACGGGGAGCCGAGTATGACCACCCTCGCCCTGCGCGCGCGCACCGCGCTGCGCTCGCCGCGCGCGGTCCTGGTGGGCCGAATCCTGGCCGTCGCCGCGATCGTGTGGTTGTTCGCGGCGCCGTACCTGGTCGGCCTGTTCACCCTGATCCTGCTGTCCCAGGCGCTGTCCCTGGGCGTGCTCGCGGCCAGTGTCGCGGTGCTCGGCGGCGGCGCCGGACTGCCCTCGCTGGGCCAGGTCGCGCCGTACGCGGTCGGCGGCTACACGGCGGCGATCCTGGCCGAGCACGGCATGCGGATCGGCGTCGTGCACACCCTGGTCGCGGCCGCCGCGGGCGCCCTGTTCAACGCGGTCACCGCGCCGATCGTGGTGCGCACGCGCGGCGTCACCGTGCTGATGATCACCCTGGCCGTCGGCGAACTGGTGCGCACCGCCGCGGAGAAGTGGAAGTCGGTCACCGGCGGCACCGACGGCAAGTCCGGCGTGCCGCCGATCGAGCCCTTCTGGGGCATGGGCGACCTCGTCGACGACGTGGACACCTACTGGTACGTGCTGATCACCACGCTCGTGGTGATCGGGATCACCGCGCTGGTGCTGCGCTCGCCCGCCGGTCTGCTGCTGGACGGCGCGCGCGAGAACGAGACCCGGATGCGCGCGACCGGCCACCCGGTGACCCGCTACCTCTCGATCACCTACATCGGGGTCGGCGCGCTCGCGGGTGTCGCCGGGGCGTTGCTGATCTCGGTGCAGCGCTACATCTCGCCCGCGCACATCGGCTTCGACACCTCCTCGCTGGTGCTGCTCGCGGTGGTCATCGGCGGCGGCGCGTCGCTGGTCGGCGCGATGATCGGCGCGGCGCTGATCGTGTTCACCCGGGACTGGCTCTCCGGTCCCTGGCCGGGACACGGGCCGCTGCTGCTGGGCGCGCTGTTCCTGATCGCGGTGTACACGCTGCCGGGCGGCCTGGTCGGGTTGACGGCGGGCGGCCCACGCGCCGCGTGGCGGGCCCTGGCCCGGGCCGGCGCCGCGGCGGACAAGGAAGCGAAAGCGGGGACACCCGAGGAGGAGGCACCGGATCCGGTCACGAAGCCGGAAGCCGGCGCCGACCCGGAGGCGCTGCTCACCATCACCGGCCTGACCCGCCGCTACGGCGCGCTGGCGGCGGTGGACGGCCTGGATCTGACCGTGCGCCGCGGCGCCCGGCACGCGCTCCTCGGCCCCAACGGCGCGGGCAAGTCGACCGTGCTCGGCATGGTCGCGGGCGCGATCCCGGTGACCTCGGGCAGCATCGTGTTCGCCGGTCGCGACATCACCCGGCTGCCCCCGGCGCGCCGGTCCCGGCTCGGCATCGCGCGCGCGTTCCAGCAGCCCGCGGTGGTGCCCTCGCTCTCCGTCCTGGACAACGTGACGCTGGCCGCGTGGCGGCACTCCCGGGTCACCGGCACGGCGTGGCGACCCACTCGCTACCGCGCGTTGGCGGGTGAGGCGGCGACCCATCTGGAGACCGTCGGCCTGACCGACCGCGCGGACGAGATCGCCGGCGAACTCTCGCACGGCTCCCGGCGGTTGCTCGACATCGCGATGGCCCTCGCGGGCCATCCGAAGCTCCTGCTGCTGGACGAGCCGGCCGCGGGCCTGACCGACACCGACATCGAGCGGCTGGCCGCGGTGCTCAAGGCGCTGCCGGCCGAGGTGACCATGGTGCTGGTCGAGCACAACTTCGCGCTGGTGCGCGAGGTCACCGACACCGTGACGGTGCTGGCGTCCGGACAACTGCTGGCCACCGGTACGCCGGACGAGATCGCGGCGGACCAGGCGGTACGCGACACGTATCTGGGCGCGTCCGAGCCCGAGCACCAGGAAGTGGGCTGAATCGTGCTGGAGATCGGCGAACTGACGGCGGGCTACCAGGGCGGCTCGGTGCTGCACGGGGTGGACCTGAGCATCCCCGAGGGCACGGTGCACGCGCTCCTGGGCGCCAACGGAGCGGGCAAGTCCACCCTCATCCACACCGTCGCGGGGCTGCTCAAGCCCTCCGGCGGACGCGTGGCGCTGGACGGCGGCGACCTCACCGGGCGTCCCGCGCACCGCGTCTCGCTCGCGGGCATCGGCCTGGTGCCGCAGGGTCGGCGGGTGTTCGCGAGCCTGACCGTGGCCGAGCATCTCAAGCTGGCGCACCGCAAGCACGCCGCGTGGACCCCCGCGCGGGTGCTGGAGCTACTGCCGCGCCTGGGCGAGCGCGCGGGCAACCGGGGTTCGCAACTCTCCGGCGGCGAGCAGCAGATGCTCGCGATCGCCCGGGCGCTGCTCGGCGGGCCGCGGCTGATCCTGCTGGACGAGCCGACCGAGGGCCTGTCCCCGGTGATCGCCGAGCAGATCCGGGCGCTGATCACCACGCTCGCCGACGAGGGGCTGACCATCCTGGTCGCCGCCCCGCAACTGGGCTTCGTCCAGGGCATCGCGGATCATCTGACGGTGTTGTCCACGGGACGCGTCACCGCGCGGCTGACCTCGGCCGAGGCCGCCGCCGACCCGGGCCCGATCCTGGCCGCGTTGGCCCCGGGCGTGGCCGCGACCGGCTGACCGCACCGGCGCCGGTCGGCCGTGGGGCGTGCCCCCGGGTCCGACCGGCGTCGCCGCGCCGGCGGCCTCACAGCTCCACGCGCCGGATCTCCAGCGTGGTCCAGGCACCCACGTGCACGCGGTCGCCGTCCTTGAGGTGCACCGGGTCGCGGCGGACCCGGTCGAAACCGGCGTTGATGGTGGTCCCGTTGGCCGATCCCAGGTCCATCACCTCCCACGTGCCGTCCCCGCAGCGCAGCAACATCGCGTGGCGGCGGGAGACTCCCGGGTCACCGATCGGGATCTCCGGCGGGGCCGAGCTCGTACTGGAGTTGCGCCGGCCGATGCGCATCGACTCGCCGGTCAACTCCAGCGTCCACGGCTCCTGTTCGTGCGGGAAACGCATGCTGTGCGCGTCCGGGCCGTCCCATTCGAGCACCCGCAGGAAGTAGTCGTGGTCGGGCACCACGCGGGCCGTCCACACCGTGCGGGAAGGCGGCGGGTCCTGGGTCGGCCCCGACCCGCCCTGCTCACCCCGGCCGCCCTGGCCGCCCCGGCCGCCCCGGCCGCCCTGCTCGCCGTGGCCGCCCTGCTCGCCGCCCCCGGCATTCGTGCGCTCCCCCGCCCCGCCGTGGATCTCGTTCGATCCGTGCGTCAACTCGTGCCCGCAGCCCTCGCAGAACTGGTCGTCCGGCGTGTACTCGGTCGCGCAGAAGCGACAGGTCAGCACGTCCCCGCCCGGCCCCGGCCCCCCGGAGCCGGGGCCCGGGGTGATCGGGCCGTCGGACGGATCCCCGGCGGTGGGCATCGTGCGCCCGCACTCGTCGCAGTAGTCCGCGGCGGTGGACTCATGACCGACCGGACAGATGTGCATGAGCGGACCTCCTTCCTGTTCCCGTACCCAGCTCGACGCGTGCCGGCAACCAGGCTCAGCCCTCGTTCGGCGGTCCCACCCGGGCGGTCTTGTGCGACTCGACGTCGATGATCATCATTCCCTCGTCGTCGTCGTTGCGGAGCCTGCTGGTGCCGTCCGCCTCGATCTCCACGACCCGGCCGAGCAGCCGCGCGGTGTGCTCGTCACCCGCCTCGTTGGCCAGTTCCAGGGCCTGCACCAGCCGCGCGGTCGCGGTGGTCTCGTCCCCGTCCCGACGGGCCTGCAGGCCCTCCTGGACCGCGTTGGCCAGCTTCTCCCGGCCGGTGACCTTGGCCACCTCCTGGTTGATCCGGGTGGAGAGTTCCTCGTCGTCGGTCCACTGCGCGAACACGCCGGCCTTGGCCAGCTCCAGACCGCCCGCGCCGTCCGGCAGCACCACCGAGATCTGACACGGGCGGCGCTTGCCGCCCGGGTTGACCTCGTCCGGCTCGACCTCCAGGCACACGTGGTAGTGCTTGCTCTCGCCGCCCCACGAACCGGTCGGGTAGTCGCCGACGTTGGGCCCCACCTCGGTGCGCCGCGCGGTCAGGTCGTCGATCACCGGGTAGGTCTGCTTGACGTACTTCACCCGGGCGTTGTTGATGGTGCGCACGCGCAGCGTCACGTCGGCCACCGACTTGCCCATCGCGTTCTGCATCATCTTGGTGAAGTCCGCGACCAGATCCGCAGGTTCGCTCACCAGGCCGATGTCGCCCAGCAGCGCGGTGGAGATCTTGCGCACCTCCTCCACCCGCCAGTCCAGGCCGATGCCCCGGCAGTCGCAGACGAACACGCCCTCGCAGTAGGCGATCGCCTCGGCCAGGTCCTGCTCGCGCTCGCTCTCGTTCTTGCCGTCGGTGAGCAGGATCGCGTGCCGGATCGCGTCCTTGTGCGGTTCCAGCAGGCGGCGGGCCATCAGCAGCCACTGCCCCATCGAGGTGCCGCCGCGCGCGCGGAGCTTGTCCACCTCGCGCTTGGCCTCCTTGCGGGTGCGCTCGTCGGCCGCGACCAGGCCCTCCTCGAACGGGTACACCATCGACGCCATGCCGGTCCCCGAGACCACCGCGAACAGCGTGCCGTCGCGCAGCGTGTCGATCGCGGCCTTGGTGGCCTGCTTGGCGGCCTTGAGCTTGGTGGACGGGAAGTCCATCGAACCCGAGCTGTCCACCATGATCACCTCGGCGCCGCGAGCGCCGGCCCGCACTCCGGTCGGCGGCCCCGAGGCCCGGATGTGCGCGACGGCGTGGACCTCGTGACCTCCCATCGGGAGGTAGGGGTTCTGGTTGACCTCGATGGTGAATTCGGGGGCGCCTGACATGAATCCGACTCCTTCGTTTCCGGCTCAGACGTGGTCGGGGCCGCGCACCGGATCCCCGGGCGGGTTGAACGGGATCAGTGCGACGGTGATGTTGTCGGCACCGCCGCGGTCGAGCGCGAAGCCGGTGAGCATCCGCGCGGCGGCCAGCGGCTGTTCCAGCGCGCCGGGCAGCACCATCGCGGCCAGCGTCGGCGCGACCGAGAGGTAGTTCCACAACCCGTCGCTGCACAGCAGCAGGACTCCGGGGCCGGACGGGCGCAGGCTGGTCACCCGGGGCCGCACCTCGCCCGCGTCCGCGCCCAGCCAGGACACGATCGCGTGCGCGCGGCGGTCCGCGTACGCCTCGGCCTCGGTCATCGCGCCGAGCGCGATCATCCGGGTCGCCCAGGAGTCGTCCTCGGTCAGCAGCGCGGAGGGGGTGCGCCGGACCTCGTCCGGCCCCGCCTCGGCCGCGTACGGCTCGCCGACCGCCCCACGAGGCAGCGTGCTCGCACCGGGCAGCGTGTCGTCGCCGTCCGCGGCGTCGTCCGCGCCGCTGTCCGGATCGGCCAGCCAGTAGGCGCGGCTGTCGCCGACCCAGCCCACGGTGATCTCACCGGGCGTCATGATCGCCGACACCAGGGTGCACGCGGGGGCGTTGCCCGCGTCCTCGGCCCCGGGCATCCGGGCCACCGCGCTCGCCGCGGCGGCCACCCCCGCGCTGGTGGCCTTGGCCGGTCCGCACCCCTCGACCAGCGTGGCCGCCATCGTCGCGCACGCGGTCTCGGCGGCGGTCGCCGACGCCTCGTCGGGGCGCGGCGAGGAGGACACCCCGTCGCACACCACCGCGACCACGTGATCGCTGCCGTCCGGCATCCGCAACACCCGCAGCGCGGCGGAGTCCTCGTTGCGCCGGTGCCGCAGACCCCGGTTGCTGACCATCGCGACCAGCCCCAGGTCGCTCTCGACGTGATCGCGCGGGTTGAACGGCCGCCCGCACGCGTCGCACCAGCCGTCCGAGCCGATCGTCGCGGTACCGCACGCGGAGCACACCGGGCCGTGCCCGCTGGGCGTCACCACCCGCCTGGGCGGCGGCCGTTCGGCCACCGGCGGCACCGGGATGTCCAGGTCGTAGCCGCAGGACTCGCAGTACCGGTCGTCCGCGTCGCCGGCGAGCCCGCACGAGGGACACGCCCCGCCGCCGGCCGTCGGCGGCTCGGGCGGGGCGGCCTCGTCCCCGTCCGGGGCGCCCCCGGGCCCGGCCGCGTCCAGTCGTCCATATCCAGCCACTCTGATCACACCCACGTCCACGGTCGCACCTCGTTCGCCCGGTCGACGAGCGCGATGCGCTCCGCATGCGTCGTCACGTGCCGGGCCAGATCGCGGTAACACTTTTCCAAGGCGAACCGCAGAGGCTTTTCCTTCAACTCGCTGCCGAGCACCTTCGCGGTTCCACCCGCGTCTCCGGTGCCCGAATTCCCACCCTTCGCGCCCGCCTTGACCCATTCCAACGCGGTCTCCAACAACTCGACGGCGAGCCGATCGCGCGCCT
Organism: Embleya sp. NPDC001921; assembly: GCF_053594475.1. Taxonomy (NCBI): domain Bacteria; kingdom Bacillati; phylum Actinomycetota; class Actinomycetes; order Kitasatosporales; family Streptomycetaceae; genus Embleya; species Embleya sp. NPDC001921. Next base: position 92,085 of record NZ_JBSFEO010000038.1, on the reverse strand, counting down.
CGCCCTCCAGGCGCAGCGCGCCCAGCCGGTCGGACGCCGCGGTCAGGTCGGGGCCCAACGCCTCGCCCGCGCCGCGTCCGCTGATCCGGGTGCGCAACGCCGCGGTCTGCGCCGCGACGTGGTTGGCCGAGGTGTCCGGCACGCTCTCCAGAGTGCGCACCGCACCCGCCCGGTCGCCGGTGGCCAGTTGGCATCGGGCCAGCCCGAAGGCCGCCGCGACGTAGGCCCGGTCGGTGGCCCACACCCCGCGATACTCGGCGGCGGCCTCGTCGTGGCGGCCCATCAGTTCACGGACCGCGCCGAGCGCGATCCGCGGCGCGGGCTCGCCCGGCAGCGCGCCGCGCACCCCGTCGAAGCACTCGTGGGCGCGCGGGAGATCCTGGTCGGACAGCGCGGCCAGGCCCTCGAACCAGGGCAGTCGCCAGTCGTCGGTGTCGATGTCCGCGAGGAAGGCCCGGGCGCGCACCACATCGCCCTGCTCGATGCACATCCGGACCAGCCGCAGGGTGCCCTCCGGCGAGGAGATGCCCGCGGCGGTGAGCGCGGAGAGCAGCTCGTCGGGATTGGTGGTGGCCACCGTGGCCAGCAGGTTCGCGGCCGGATCGGCGGCGTCCACCCGGGGCACCGGCAGCGCGCCGGCGATCACCGCCGGGTCGGGGGCGGGCGCGAGCAGGCCGGGCTCGGTGTTGCGCGCGGCCACCTCGGCGTGCACGACCCGGGTCTCCGGCCCGAACAGGCCGGACACCCCCGGGCGCGGCTCGCCGGAGCGGATCGCGACCACCTCGCGCAGCACCGCGACGCACTGCTCGGCCATGTCCGCCGCGGAGGCGAAGCGCTGCTCCGGATCGGGGTGCGTGGCCCGCAGCAACAGCCGGTGGTAGGACTCGAATTCGGTGAACAGCGGCACATCGGACGCGGGTGGCAGCGCCGCCTTGTACTTGCGGGTGTAACCGGCGAAGTAGAAGCTGAGCACCGCCATCGTGCGGCCGATGGTGAACAGGTCCGATTCGACCGACGGTTCGGCACGGACGGTCTCGATCTCGGGTGCCTGGTAGCCGACCGTGCCGTAGGTGAACTTGCCCGGTCGGGCCAGGTCGGTCACCGCGCCGAGGTCGATCAGCTTGAGCTGGTCCTCGGTCTGGATCACGTTGTCCGGCTTGAAGTCGCAGTAGACCAGGTTCTGTTGGTGCAGGTAGCCGAACGCGGGCAGGATGTCGATCGCGTAGGCCAGCACCTGCTCGACCGGCAGCACGGCCTTGGGGTCGCTCTCGCGCATCGACTTGAGCCGGTCCATCAGCGACAGGCCGCCGACGTACTCCATCACCAGGTAGGTCTCGTCCTGGCCGGTGAGCGGGTCCGGGTGCTGCACGACGGTCTGGATGTGCACGATGTTGGCGTGCTGGATCTGGGTGAGGATGCGCTGCTCGGCCAGGGCCGCGGCGCGCGAGTCGGCGTCGTCGCTGCCGAGCAGGCCCTTGAGCACGACCCACATGTTGTGCGCGGCGGTGTCCTGGGCGAGATAGACCCAGCCGAAGCCGCCGCGGGCGAGGCAGCCGATGATCCGGTACTGGCCGACCATGTCGTCGCGCTGGAGCTTGGGCGCGAACGAGAACGGCGTGCGGTCGCGCGGGCAGAACCCGTTCGCGACACCGGGCCGACCACCGCGGCCGCGCCCGACCGGCTGCTCGCACTTGCGGCAGAAGCGCTTCTCCTCGGGGATCACCGGGTTGCGCGCGAGCGCGGTCTCCGGGTTGCGGCGCGGCACGTTGGGCATCTCGACCAGACCGCCGCCGAGCCGACGGCTGGTGCCGGTGCTGCCGGAACGCCGGGAGCTGCGCCCGGAGGTGCTGCGCGCGGACGAGGAGCCCGCGGTGCCCGCGGTGCCGGAGACGCCGGACCTCGCGGACCGGTTCGGGTCGTGTCCGGGGTCCACCGGTGCCGGGCCGGCGGCCAGCGGTTCGCGGCCGCATTCGGTGCAGAACCCGTCGTCGATCTCGCCCGGGCAAGGCGGGCGATTGCACTTGGTCATCTCTGTTCCCCCTTGTCGTCCGGACGATCCTCGCGGTGCGCGGCGATCACCGCCTCCTGATAGCGGGTCACCACCCGTACCGCCACTTCGAGTTCACACGGTGCTCGCCACAACAACTCCTTGGCGTGGCTGTACAGCGACTCCAGCACGGCGTCCTCGCCGTGTCCGCCGCGTGCGGCCATCGCCCGGTAGGACTGCACCAGGCCGCGCAGTTCGTCGCGCCGGGCCAGTGGCGCGTCGATGTGCCCGCGGGTGGCCGCCAGCCGGTCCCGGGCACCTTGTACGTCGTTCTCCAACACGCTCAGCTCCCGCGAGACGCGTGCCCAGTCGCCCTCGCCGCCGAGCATGGTGACCGAAGCCAGCCGATCCCGCAACGTGGCCGCGCGCAGCGGCACCTCGGGCACCCGCTTGTCGCTGATCCGGCCGAGCACGTGCGCGCGTCGCCGAATCGTGTCGCCCTCCTGGTACCCCAACTCGTCGAGCATGCCCGCCAGTCGGCGGATCCGTTCGTCGAAGCGCCCCCGGACGATGAGCAAGTGTCGCACCGCGTCCGCGACTTGGCGCAGATCGGCCTCGATGGCGGAGACGTCCACGGTGCCGATGCGGCGCTCGTTCGCACCGGTCAGCGCGAGCGGATCGCCGGCCACCAGGGTACGGGCCGCCTCGAGGCGGCGGCGGATCCCGTCCAGCGCCGCGGTCTGCTCGGGCACCGCGTCCGGGCCGCCGAGCTCGACGATCCGGGCCCGGGCGGCCACGATTCCCGCGTCCACCCGGTCCAGGGTGGGCACCAGGCGCGTCCACACCGCGTCCGCCGCCTCGACCACGGCGGTCACCTCGGTCCACGCCGGTGCCATGTCCGCGACCAGTTCGGCCAGGCTCATCCGGCGCGCCTGGGTCGCCGGGTCGGTCAGTCCGCGCCGGCCGATCGGGATGTCGCGCGCGGCCAGTTCGGCGGACTGCCCCAGCAGCAGGAAGGACAACTCCTCCAACTCCGGCCGCAGCGGCTTGCCGCGCCGACCGCGCAGCGCGCGCAGCCGATCCAGGACCGCGCCGTACGCCTCGCGGTGCCCCCACAGCAGGGAGATCGCCCGGCGGCCGGTCTCCCACTGCTCGGCGGTGCGTCCGGTCAGCGGGCCGCCTTCCAGGAGTTGCCGTCCCGGGTGGCTCTCCAACTCCATCAGACCGGCGGTGATGCCGTCGTACTCCGCTTCGTGACGAGCCATCAGTTCGTCGATCTCGTCGCGGCCCAGCACGCGGGGGGCTCGGTTCACGCGCTGTCCCGGTATTCGGCCGCGGGCGGGTCGGGCACCTCGGACGCCAGGGAGTTGCCCAGGTACTCCCGGTACAACTCCTTCCACCGGCCGTTCTGGCGAATTCGTTCGAGCACGGCGTTGACGAACCGGACGAAGTCGGGGCGATCCTTGGCGATCGCCATGCCGTACGGCTCCAGCGTGAGGTTGCGGCCGACCACGACGGTGAAGACGCGATCCTGCGCCTGGAGACCGGCCAGGATCGTGTCGTCGGTGGTGATCGCGTCCGCCTCGCCCTGTTGCAGCATCACCAGGCAGCCCGCCCAGGTGTCGCCCTCGACCGCCTTCACCTGCGGCGCCTGCTCGCGCAGCAGGGCGATCGAGGTGGATCCGGGCACCGAGCACACCCGCATGTCGCGCGGCAGTCCGGCCAACCCGGCGCCGTAGTCGGCGCGATCGGCGGTGCCGTCGCGTTGCACCAGCAGCCGCTGACCGGCCTTGAAGTAGACCGAGGAGAACTCGACGCTCTGCTTGCGCTGACAGTTGATCGTCATGGTCTCGGCGATGATGTCCACGTCGCCGCGCGCGACCGCGATCGCGCGGTCCTCGTTGCGCACCACCCGGAACTGGATGCGCTGCGGGCCGTCGTCGCCGAAGATCGCCTTCGCCACCTCGCGCAGCAGGTCGATGTCGAACCCGCGCAGGGTGTTCGACCTCGGGTCCACGAAGCCGAACGGGAAGCTGCTCTGGTCGATGCCGGCGATCAGGAAGCCGCGGCGGCGCAGCACCTCCATCGTGCTGCCGGCGGGCAGCGCGGTCGGCGCGGGCAGCGCGCCGGTCGGGCGCAGGCTCGCGGTGACGTTGGGACACGAGGCGTCGGGTCCCGGGGTCGCGCGCGGCGCGGCGGCGGGCAGCGCGGGCTGCCCGGGCTGCCCGGTGCCGCGCTGGTCGACCCCGGCGCCGCAACCGGCGACGGTCAGCACGAGGGCGCAGACCACCGCGGGCAGCGCGATGCGGGTGTTCATGGCCGGTTGTACCTCCCGACCTCGCGACGGACGCCGTCCACGGTCGCGGCGGCGGCGATCAGCGCCAGTACGCCCAGGCCGACGTCGAGACCGGCGAGCGCGTCCCGACCGGCGGCCACCGAACGTTCGAAGTCCTTCTGGTCCTTGTCGACCGCGGCCGCCAACGCCTCGTCGATCTTGGTGAAGGCCACCCGCGAGGCGCCGTCGGCCTTGGTCACCCGGGCGACGGCCTTCTCGAACTCGCCGTTCTCGTACAGTGAGGAGACCTCGTCGTGGGCCTTCTTCCAGTCGGCGGCGGCGGCCTGCGCGGCCTTGACCTTCGCCAGCGTGCTCTTGTCCGAGCCGGTGACCTGCTCGGCGCGGGTCAGCATGCCGGTCACCGCGGGCCGGCCCCCCTCGGCCGGCACGCCGACGAGCTTGACCCACACCTCTTTGAAGTCGCTCTCGTACTGTCCGTTGTCGCTGCCCCGCATGACCAGGGTCAGGCTCTCGTCACCGTGCGCCTGCAGGGTCAGGAAACGGGCCTGGGCGAGCGTCTCGACCGGCCCCCACCCGTCGCTGCGGCTGCGGTCGAGGTCGCCGCGCGAGGTGTCGCTCCCGGTCCACAACCACCCGATGGACACGAGCGTGGCCAGTCCCGCGATCAACAGGCCGATGTTGATCCGCCGGTGCGTACGCAGCGCGAAGAACCACAGGGCGGCGGCGAACGCGGCCAGGCTGACCAGCAGCAGGGCCACCGGCACCCACGGGGTCGAGGTGGCGTCGCGGTGGTCGCCGGCGAGGCGCTTTTCCACCATGTCGTGCAGCGTGGTGGCGGCGGGCAGGATCTTGCCGCGCATCACGTTCTTGGAGGCGGAGCGCAGATAGGCGGCGCCGACCGTGTTGCCCTGCCGGGTCTCGGCGCGGGCGCGCTCGACCAGGCGGGCGTACTCGGGCAGTTGCACGCCGATCACGGCGAGCTGTTCGGCGACCTTGCCGGTGGCGCCGGCGGCGGTCGCGGAGATCAGCGTGCTCGACGCGGTCTGGATGGCCCGCTGGTAGCGCTCGCGCACATCGGCCGATTCGACGCCGCCTTCGAGCAGCCCGGCCGCCGCGGTCGCGTCGGCGTCGGCGAGTGCCCGGTAGATCTCCTGGGTCTTGACGCCGAGCGGTTCACTGCCGGTGGCCACCGCCTTGGCCGCGTCCGCGCGGTCCCCCACCGCGAGGACGGCGAACAGTCCGGCCAGCAGGCTGATCAGCACCAGCACCACGCCGGTGACGAGCATCAGGCCGGGAGTGGTGGCGCCGGCTCGCACCAGTCGGCGCACGGATATGCCTCGTGATCGCATCATCCCGGCCGGGCCGCCCGTACCCCGTGCGGGCACTCCCGGCCCCGGTGCCTGCGAAATCGGAACGGCTGCCGCCAACGCCCTGCCTCCCCCACTGTCGCGTGTGCCCCTTGTCGGTCGACCCGACCCCACGTCCGCCGGCCCCCGACCGCCCGCGTGCTCGGCGAACGCTGTCACCTCGAAGCTATCGCGAGCATGTGGCGACTCCCGATGGTCTTCCCTCGTTCTCCCCACGCGGACCCTCAGTGCCAGGACATTACCGCTGCGGGTGCCGGGTCGGTGGCGGCACCGTGTCAGGCCGGTGCCGGCGGTGCCGGCGGCGTGTGCGCGCGATCTCAGCGGGCCCGGTGAAGCTGATGGCGACACACGACGAAGACGTCGGACACGGACGACGAACACCGAGCGGGGAGCGACCCCAATGACATACGCGATCGAGACCGAGGGACTGGTCAAGCGGTACGGCACCACCACCGCGTTGGCCGGGGTCGACCTGCGGGCCGAGGCCGGCACCGTACTGGGCCTGTTGGGCCCCAACGGCGCGGGCAAGACCACGATGGTGCGGGTACTGGCCACGCTGATCAAGCCGGACGCGGGCATCGCCCGGGTCGGCGGGTTCGACACCGTCCGGCAGGCGCACGACGTGCGCGGGCTGATCGGACTCACCGGCCAGTACGCCTCGGTGGACGAGGAGATGACCGGCTTCGAGAACCTGCTCCTGCTCGGCCGCCTGCTCGACATGCCCCGCAACGAGGCGAAGGCGCGTGCCCGCGAACTGCTCGCCCGGTTCGACCTGACCGAAGCCGGCGGTCGCACCCCGGGCACCTATTCGGGTGGTATGCGCCGCCGGCTCGACCTGGCCGCCTCGCTCGTGGGTCGCCCCGCCTTCCTGTACCTGGACGAGCCGACCACCGGGCTCGACCCGCGCAGTCGCGGCGACGTGTGGCAGATGTTGCGCGAACTGGTCCGCGACAAGGGGGTCACGGTGCTGCTGACCACGCAGTACCTGGACGAGGCCGATCAGTTGGCGAGCGACATCGTGGTGATCGACCACGGTCGGGTGATCGCCAACGGCACGGCCGACCAGCTCAAGAGCCAGGTCGGCGGTCAGAGCCTGGAGGTCCGGCCGGCCGACCCGACCCGACTGCCCGACGTGGTCGAGTTGTTGCGCGAACTCACCGGCCGGGATCCGATCGTGGAGCGCGAGCGCGGTCAGGTCACCGTCGCGGTCTCCGACGAGAACCTGCTCCCGGTGGTGGTCTCCCGGCTCGACCGGGCCGGTATCCGGGCCACCGAGTTCGCCCTGCGACTGCCCAGCCTGGACGAGGTGTTCATGACCCTCACCGGGCACCGCAGCCAGGACGCGACCGAGCGCGACGACGGGGCGACCGACCGGGGCAAGGCCGCGTGAAACACCGTCCCGACGTATACGGCACCCGGGTTCTGCCGCTGCTCGCCGTCCTGCTGCTGACCATCTCCCATCTGGCCCGTGTCCTAGGAGCCTCCCGATGACCACGACCACCGTCCGTCCCGCCGACGACACCGCCGCGCGTCCGCCCGCGAAGCCGGCAGCGCACGTACCGCACCGCAACGCCCCGAGCGCCGCGCTGCGGCACACGCTCACGCTCACCTGGCGCAGCCTGGTGAAGTTGAAGAAGCAGAGCGAACAACTGATCGACCTGACCCTGCAGCCGATCCTGTTCATCGTGATGTTCGTGTACCTCTTCGGAGGCGCGATCGAGGGCAGCACCCACGACTATCTCCAGTTCGTCCTGCCCGGGATCCTGGTGCAGACCGTGGTGTTCGCGTCGGTGGGCACCGGGGTCGGGCTGTGCACCGACATGTCCACGGGCGTGTTCGACCGGTTCCGCAGCCTGCCGATCTCGCGGATCGCGCCGCTGGCGGGCACCGTGCTCGGCGACGTGCTCCGCTTCCTGGTGGCCGTCGCGTCGGTGTTCGTGTTCGGCACGATCATCGGCTTCCGGTTCCACACCAACGTGTTCGCGGTGATCGCCGCGGTCGGCCTGGTACTGCTGTTCGCATTCGCCGTCTGCTGGGTCGTGGCGCTGCTCGGGGTGACCTTGAAGCAGCCGCGCACCGTGCAGGGCGTCTCGTTCCTGATGATGTTTCCGCTGACCTTCGGCTCGAACCTGTTCGCCAAGACCTCGACGATGCCGGGCTGGCTGCAGGCGTGGGTCAAGATCAACCCGGTCACCGAGGTGACCAACGCCTCGCGTGGTCTGCTCACCGGCGGGCCGGTGGCCCATCACGCGACGGTGGCGGTGATCTGGGCGTTCGCCCTGATGGCGGTGTTCATCCCGTTGACGCTTCGCCAGTACAACCGCCGGGTCTGACGCCTGGCCGGTGCCGACGCCTTGCCGGTGCCACCGGTCCGCCGCCCCGGCCGCCCAGTCGCCGGTCCGCACTCCGGCGGCACCGCCCGACCGCCCGACCGCCGGAGCCGACGCCGGCCCGCTCCGAACCGCCCCGGCACCCTCAGGGTTCCGGGGCCGCGAGCGGTTCCGGCCGGACCAGCGTGACCACCTCGTCCACCCCCAGCGCCGCGCCGGTCGCCTTGACCCGGGTGAATTCCTCGGTCCCCATGCTCGCTTCCAACCGTCGGGCGACCCGGTCCGCGTCGATGTCGCCGAAACCGGGGTGACCGCGCACCACCTGCGCCGCGCCGAGCAGCCGCGCCGCGCCCTCGAGGTCACCGTTGGTCAGGGCCAGCACGGCGAACCCCTCGACACACGAGGCGAACACGGGCATGTCCTGGCTCTCCAGCGCGTACGGGACGGCGGCGTCGAGGTGGTACCGGGCCGCCGCCACGTCGCCGAGGCCGCACGCGACGTGGGCCCGGCCGACGTGCAGGCTGCCGGTCAGTTGCGGGGGCAGCAGGGAGGTGTTCGGCAGCTCCGCGAAGGCGCGCTGATAGCGCCGCTCGGCCTCCTCGAAATCGCCCGTGTAGCGCGCGAGTTCGCCCAGTCCGAGTTCGGCGAGCAAGTGCGACAGCGGGGTCGAGTGCGCGTCGGCGCGCTGGACGAGATCGTCCATCACCCGCCGCGCGGCCTCGATGTCGCCGGACCGCGCGTGGATCATCCCCCGGCGGACCAGCAGTTGCGGGATCTCGTCCTCCGCCTGCAACTCGTACAGCAGCACGAGCGCCTCGTCCACGGCGAGTAGCGCACCGTCGAAGTCGGCCGTGTACATCAGCAGTTCGGCCAGCCCCGAGATCGCGGACGCGCGTCCCCACCGGTCGCCCATGGCGGCGAACCGGTCGCGGGCGTCGTTGAGGAAGTAGACCGCGGTCTCGGGTTGGCCGAGATTGACCGCGAAGTGCCCCCGCATCAGCCGGGCCATCGCCTGGGTCCACGGGTCGTCGAGCGTGTCGGCCGCCACCAGCGCCGCGCTCATGGCCTCGTTGTCCCCGCGCACCACGTAGCCCAGCATGTCGAGGAACACCGGCAGCGACTGCGGTGCCTTCGGGCCGAGTCGACGCACGATGATCCGGGCCCCGGCGTACGCGCGGATCGCGTCCCACCGCTCGCCGGCCGAGAAGGCGTGCAGCGCGTGGAACGCGAGCGCGGTGGCGCGCTTGTCCTGCGGCGCGGATCCGGGCACCGCGAGCCCCTCGTGACCCCACGCGTGCGCCTCGCCGTGGTTGCCGCGTATCGCCCAGAACCAGGACAGCGCCTCGACCAGCCGGGTGGCGGTGTCCGCGTCCGTGTGCTCGACCGCGTGGCGCAGCACGACCGCGAGGTTGTCGTGCTCGGCGGCGATCCGGTTGATCGCCTCGATCTGTCCCGGCCCGCGCAGCCGCGCGTCCTCCGCCTCGGCGTAGCGGATGAACCAGCGCGCGTGCCGGTCCGCGGTCGCGTCGCTCTCGCCCGCGTCGGCGAGCCGCTCGCTCGCGTAGGCCTGGATCGTCTCCAGCAACCGGTAGCGGGTCTCGGTGCTGCCGATCACGTCCACGAGCGACTTGTCCACCAACCCGGCGAGCAGGTCGAGCACGTCGGCCCCGGCGAAGTCCTCGCCCGGCAGCACCGCCTCGGCGGCTTCCAGCGAGGTGCCGCCGGCGAACACCGACAGACGACGCAGTGCGACCCGTTCGCGCTCCTCCAGCAGGTCCCAGCTCCACTCGACCACCGCGCGCAACGTCTGGTGCCGGGGCAGCGCGGTCCGGCTCCCGCCGGTCAGCAGCCGGAACCGGTCGTCGAGCCGGTGTGCGATCTGCGCGGGGGTGAGCGAGCGGGTACGGGCGGCGGCGAGTTCGAGGGCGAGCGGTTGTCCGTCCAGCCGCCGGCAGATCTCGGCGACCGCGCCGATGGTGGCGGTGTCGATCACCAGGCCCGGCCGGACCGCGCGGGCCCGGTCGGCGAACAGCCGCACCGACGCGTAGGTCATGCCCTCGTCCACGCCGACGCCGGCCGGTGGCAGTGCGAGCGGTCCCAGCGGGCACAACATCTCGCCGTCGATGCCGAGCGGTTCCCGGCTGGTGGCCAGGATCCGCAGGTGGGGTGTCTGGGCGAGCAGTCGGCCGGCGAAGGCCGCCGCGGCGGCGACCAGGTGTTCGCAGTTGTCCAGGATCAGCAGGCTGGGTCGGCCCGCGAGCAGTTCGACGATCCGATCCACGACATCGCGGCCGGCGCCGGGCAGGTGGGTGTCCAGCAGACCCACCTCACGTCGTCCCAGTGCGGTCAGCACCGCCTGCGGGACATCCAACGGGTCCAGTACGGGGGCGAGTTCGACGAACCAGATGCCGCCGTCCACGCCCTGGCCGCGGGCCGCGAGCCGGGCGCCGGCCTCGGTGCTCAGCCGGGTCTTGCCCGCGCCTCCCGGGCCCACCACGGTGACCAGGCGCGACTCGTCGAGCAGCCGGTCGACCCGGACCACCTCGTCCTCGCGGCCGACGAACGTGGTCAGCCGCGCGGGCAGATTGCCCGGCGCCGGGCGAGGCGCGGCCGCCGGGCGGGACTCGGCCGGTGCGGACGGGGCCGCCCGAGCCGTCGGGCGCGGGTCGCCGCCGCGCAGCACCGCGAGGTAGGCCGCCTCCAGGTCCGGCGAGGGGTCGATGCCCAACTCGTCCGCGAGCCGCTCGCGCAGGTCCTGATACAGCGTCAGCGCGTCCGCCCGGCGGCCCTCTTCGTGCAGCGTGCGGATCAGCAGTCCGTACAGTCGCTCGCGCAGCGGGTGTTCGCGGGTCAACTGTTCCAGCTCGGCGGCCAGTCCCTGGCTGCGGCCGAGCGTCAACTGGGCCTGCACCCGGTCCTCGATCGCGCCCAGGCGCTGCTCGGCCAGCCGTGCGGCGGGGCCTATCGCGAACGGCGCGTCGGCGGCGTCGACCAGTGCCGGACCCCGCCACAGCGCGAGCGCCCGGCCCAGGGTCTCGGCGGCGCCCGCCGGGTCGCGTTCGCCCAGCATCCCGCGACCGCGGACCGCGAGCGTGCCGAACACGTGCGCGTCCACGTCCTCGGGGCGGATCCCCAGCACGTAGCCGGCCGGCCCCGAGTCGAGTTCGGCGGGCAGGTGTCGACGCAGCCGGGAGATCAGCGACTGGAGCGCGTTGCCGGCCCCGGCGGGCGGCTCGTCGCCCCACACGGCCGCGATCAGCCGGTCGGCGGAAACCGGCTTGCCGGGGTCCAGGGCAAGCCGGATCAGCAGCGCACGCAATCGCGCGCCGCCGATCGTCACGGATCGACCGTCGTCGTCCCACACCTGGAGCGGGCCAAGCACCGAGATCTGCACCCCACCACTCTTCCACCCCGATGCGCTGCCGGAGCGTGCCGGAGTGCAGCGCACGGAGTGGAGTAAGGGGTCGGCGACGGAGAGTTGCGCATTGGGAGCGTCCCGGGGCACGGGAACCCGGGACGATCATCGGGAGAATTCACTCTTTCGTGGGATTAATTCCCACTCTTGGGAGTGAGGAGTGCGAACAATCAACCGTTCGGTATCGGAACGGACTCGGCTCAGGCGCCGATCCCACCGATAAAGATCTGCCACGCACCGGCTTCCAGTTCGAGCACCGGACCGGCGGCAACTTTCGAGTCGCGCACCAGGACGGCGCTCTCGACGGGGGCCGTCTCGACGCAATTGCTGGTGGCGCCGCTGTATGTGCTCCGCCGCCACGCGTGACCGGCGACAGTGCCTTGACCTGCGTCTTTCCCATCGATGTAGGAAACCGCAGTGATACTCGGGGAATCGAACCGGAAAAGCGAACCCGGGTTTGTGTTGCTCAAGACAATTCCTTTGCTGCGAGCTCGATCATGGACAAGGATTCACCGTACGACAGCGCCGAAGCGCGGATGTCCTCAAACAAACGCTCATAGACGCTGACGTGTTCGGGCTCCTCCAGATAGAGGCTACTCGTATGCGTGTCGAGTACGACCACATCCAGATCGGAAAGCGCGGGGAATCCGATGATCGCGAATGAACCCTCGATCGCGGGGTGTGCGCCCGCCGAGAACGGGAGGATCTGCAGGCGCACGTGCGGCCGCGCGGCGGCGGCCATCAGGTGCTCCAACTGGGCCCGCATCGTCTCCCGGCCGCCCACCACGGTGCGCAGCACGGACTCCGAGATCACCACGGTCAGCCGGAACGTCGCCTCGCCGTGCGGCCCGACGCGGTCCAGCACCGCCTGCCGCTCCTGGCGCACCCGCACGAGCATGTCCACCTGCTCGGCGGACATGTCCTCGCGCACCGCGGCGATCACCGCCCGGACATAGTCCGGGGTCTGCAACAGGCCCGGAATGAGCGAGAGTTCGAATCCCCGCATCCCCGAGGACTCGGCCTCCAGGCTGAGCAGTTCGGCGTAGGAGCTGGGCAGGATCGACGAGTAGCTGTGCCACCAGCCGCGCTTCTTGGCCTCGCGCGCCAGGGTCAGCAGCGAATCGCGCTCCTGCTCGTCCGCGACCCGGTACAGGTCCAGCAGGATGCGCAGGTCCACCGGTCGTACGCCGCTGCGGCCCAATTCGATCCGACTGACCTTGGAATCCGAGCACTCCAGGCGCACGGCGACATCTTCGAGGCTCAGGCCGCGCGCTTCGCGCAACCGGCGCAGCTCGGTCCCGAGCCTGCGCTGCCGAACGGTCGGATTGGGCGCCATGGCCACGCCGCACCTCCACTTACACGCTGTTCACGCACCGAACCGGAACGTCGGCGCGTCCGATCGGGGGACAGTGTGCCCTACTGCGCGTGGAAGTGTGGTTACTACCGGAAACTTCCCGTCGATCCAAGATTGGGAGTTGCACACTCATTCACGGCCGGGCACGCTCCATGTCGGTCATGACTTAATGTTGTCCACGGGTCGCTCTGGGTGCATGCCTCGGATCGTGCGACCCCCTGCCGCACGTCCGGAGGTCGACATGCCGGTGATGGCGGAGGACGTCCGTCACTATTGCGTTCAACTCGCCGCCTCGGCCCTGGGGGTGGGCCGGGCCCGCCGGACCACCGGCAAGGTTCTGCACGACTGGGGTCTGGCCGGGTTGGTCGACGTGGCGGAGGTGCTGCTGACCGAACTACTGACCAACGTGCTCGTCCACGTCGGGCCCGGGGCCTGGCACGCGCTGACCCTGCTGCACGACGGCGACGTGCTGCGGGTGGAGGTGCGCGACTCGTCGCCGCGCATGCCGATCGCCCGGGTCGGCGACTGGGACGAGGAGTCGGGTCGGGGGTTGCGGATGATCGACGGCCTGGCGCACGCGTGGGGCGCCGATCGGCTCCCGCCGGGCAAGGTGGTGTGGTTCACCCTGCCGGACCGGCCGTGACCGGCGACGCCCGGGCGCGAGTCGGTCCGGGGCCGGTCGATCCGGCTGCGTCGGTTCCGCCGCCCGCTCCCCCGCCGTCGGCCCGTCAGCCGTCGGCGGGGCCCGCGAGCAGGCATTCCTCGGCGAAGGCCAGCACGCGCAGGTGATACGCGCGCGCGGCGTGGTGCAGGCTGATGTTGTGCCCGACACCGCGCTGCGTGTGCGTCTCCACCCGGCCCGCGGCGGTGAGCAACTCGCGCGCCTCGGCCGGTACTTCCGGACCGGCCGGCTGGGAGCGCTCGAACTCGGCCACGGTCCAGTGCACCGGCGGCACCACCCTGGCCAGCACCGCGGGCAGCGTGTGCGGGGTCTCCCGTACGTCGAGGAACTCGGCCATCGGCACCGCCGCCGCCACCCGCCCGGCCCGGGTGAGCAGCGCCGGGTCGTAGGAGCCGGGCGGCCCGAAGAAGGTGTCCGGAGTGCCACCGCCGGTCGACGGCACGAAGTCGCCCTCGGTGGGGACCGAGGCGAACTCGGCCAAGCGCTGTGGCGTGTACCGCAACGGCGCGCCGCCGACCGCGAGCCCGAGCAGTTCCCGGCCGCGCTTGTCCGCGCCCATCCGCAGCGCCAGGATCGCGCCCATCGAGTGCGCGACGACGAACACCGGCAGCCGCCCCGGCCCGTTCGACCGCGCGTCGACCGGGATCCCGACCGCCTCGTCCGGCGCGTCGACCAGGCTCTCGGCCACCTCGTCGAGCAGCGCGAACACCAGGTCCGCCTGCGCGTCCAGCCCCTGTCGCTCCCGGGCCAGGCCCGCGGAGGCACCGTAACCGGGCCGGTCGATCGCCAGGACCGTCCAGCCGAGCGCCGCGCCCAGCAACAGGAGCGAACCCTCGGCGGCGGCCTCGCGATGCCAGTAGGCCGCGCGCGACCCGCCGCCGTGCAACGCGAGCAGCAGTCCGCGGGCGCGGACGCCGGGTCCGGGTCGGGCGAGCAGACCCGACAGGGTCAGGCCCGCGATGTCATAGGCAACGTTCTCGACCCGGCCGGGCATGGTGCTGACCTCCACGTGCGATTGCCCACTGATGACACCACATCCGGTCGCGGGTCATTGACGGGGTATCGGCTCGGTCCAACAATGTAACGGTGTAACAGAGATCCGGTCGGGGTTGTGCCGGCCGGCCCGGACATCGGAGTCACACCGTGAAGCACCAGGACGTGGTCGCCACCGGGCGGCGCATCATCGAGCACATCACCCACCGCACGCTCGACCTGGGCGCGGCGCCCGCCGTCCTGGACGGCTCGTGCTTCACCGACCCGGTCCGGCACGCCCGCGAGCGGGAGGTGCTCTTCCGTCGCACGCCGCAGGTGATCGGCTGGGCCGGCGAGGTGGCCGAGCCGGGCGACTTCATCGCGCGCGACGTGGACGGCGTACCGGTCCTGGTGACCCGGGACCGGGACGGCGGATTGCACGCGTTCCTGGACGCGTGCACGCACCGGGGCATGCGGGTCAGTCGGGACGTCCCGGAGACCGAGGGCCTGACCGGCACCGGCTGCGGCAGCGCGCAGCGCTTTCGCTGCGGCTATCACGGCTGGACCTTCGACGACCGGGGCGCCTTGACCGGGCTGCCCGGGCGTCCGCAGTTCCCGGGGATCGACCCGGAGAAGTTCGGCCTGCGCCCGCTGCCGGTCGCGCTGTCCGCCGGCCTGGTGGTGGTCGGCCTGCGTCCGGACGTCGAAGTGGCCGGCGCGCTGGGCGAACTCGAGGACGCCTACGCGGGTTTCCCGTACGACCGCACCCGCGCGGTGGTCAGCGAGCGGTTCGAGTTGGCCTGCAACTGGAAACTCACCGTAGACGTCAACGTCGAGGCTTACCACGTACCGTTCCTGCACACCGCGACCATCAACGGGATCGTGCTCAACCACGGCATCGTCGACACGTGGGGACCGCACACCCGGTTCGCGGTCCCGATAGTGGGTTTCGAGCAACTCGCCGAGGTCCCCGAGGAGTCCTGGCCCGCGCGGCTGCCGATGGTCAACGTGCAGACGGTGTTGCCGTCCACCGTGCTGATCGAGAGCCCGCTGAGCACCACGATGTTGCGGATCTACCCGGGCGACCGGCCGAACCGCTCGGTCGTGCACATGACCGAGGGCACCTGGGAGCCACTGGCCCAGGGCAGCATCGCCACGGCCCGGGCCAATCACGAGACCAACAAGCGGGTGCTGGTGACCGAGGACTTCCCCGGCGCCGAGTCCTGCCAGCGCGGCTTCGACGCGGGTCTGCCGGCGATGGTGGTGGGGACGGGCGAGTCGGCGGTCGCCCACTGGCACCGGGTGTGGGACGGCGCGCTCGAGTCGGCCCGGGACTGAGCACCGCGACGACCCCCGGGCCGGCGTCGACAGGCCGGCGGGCCGGCGGGCACGGGCGGGTTATGATCGTCCTGCTCGCGAAACGCTGTGCGGTTCGCGAAGGAGGCGCCTTTGGCCGGGCGCCTCCTTTTCTTTTGCCCGAAGCCGGTCCGGCCCTTGTCCGGCCCTTGTCCCGCGCCTGTCCCGCGCTTGTCCGGCCCCGGTCCGAACGCGACCCGACGCCGGTCCGGGCGCGGTCCGGACCCGATCCGAAGCCGGCCCGCTCCCGGTCCGAACCGGTTCCGGCGCGGTCCCGGAACACGCGCGAACCGGTCCGAAAGCACCGCCGAGGTCGCCCCCGGGCGCCTCGTGTTCCCCTCCCGCTCCGGGCCGGCGAACCGTTTCCGGATCGTTTTTCCGGGCTCTATCCGTGCCGCCCCCCAGGTCCTACTCTGCTCTCCAGCAAGCACGTCGACAGGTCCCGGAAGGGCGTGGGCGATGCCCGGAGTGCGGACGCTCGGTGAGGTGCTCGACCACGACGGTCCGCTTGCGGACGGCCCGTTGCGCGAGGTCGCGGCGGGCATCGCCGACGCTCTGGCCCGCGTGCACGCGATCGGCCTCGTGCACGGCCGGCTGGGTCCGGACCAGGTGCTGATCACCCCGTACGGTCCGCGCGTGACCGGCTTCGCGGGCCGCACCGACGCGGACGACGGCGGCGATCCCTCGGAGGACGTGTACGCGTTCGGCACGCTGATCACGCTCGCCGGGGGCGGCACGCCCTCCGCCGAGTTGAGCCCGCTGCTCCGGCGCTGCCTGGACCCCGATCCCGGACAACGTCCGACGGCGGTGGACGTGGACCGGGTGCTGACCCCGCGGCCCGCGTCACTGGTCCTGCCCGCCGCCCCCGCGCCGGAGCGCGCCGACATGCCGCAGGCGGCCCGGGCACAGGACCCGCCGACCGGGCGCGGACTGACCCGGCGCCGGCTCCTGATCGCGGGCGGCTTCGCGGTCACCGCGGCGACGGTGACCTCGGCCGGCGTCGCGTTCGCGCGGCTGGGCGAGGGCCGGACGCAGCCGAAGACGCGATGGCGGCGCGCGGTGGAGGGTCGGGTGACCACCCTCCAGGTCTTCGACAACGTCGCCTACTGCACGACCACGGAGAACGTGGTGATGGCCCTGGGCACCGAGACCGGCGTCGCGCTGTGGACCGCGCGCACCGAGTCGATGGTGTGGTCCGAGCCGGTGGTCTCCGGGACCGCCGTGTTCCTGGCGTGTGTGGCGGGGCAGCTCTCCGCGCTCGACCCGGGCAGTGGTGAACGGGTGTGGCAGCAGTACGCGGGCGACCAGATCCTCGGCGCGCCGGTGATGCTGGGCTCGTCCCTGGTGGTGGGCACCCGGGACAACCGGGTGCTCGCGTTCGACATCGCCCAGGGCGCGCACCGCTGGGAGTGGAGCGACTCGGCGCAGCGCGGCGGGGTGATGCCGGCCGTGATCGGCGAGAACGGCGGCGACCTGGTGTACCTGACCTTTACCGACGGCACGGTGAGCGCGATCGTCCCCGAGCACGGGGAGCCGCGATGGTCGATCCACCTCGCCGCGCCGATCACCCGGCCTCCGCACGTCATCCGTGACCTGGTCTACGTGGTCACCGGGTTCACCCTGGTCGCGCTGAACATCGCCACCGGCGACATCGTCTGGCGCTTCCGCGGCACTCCGGACCTGACCGCGCCGGTGGTCGCGGACGACATCATCTACACCACCGACGTCGGCACGCTGTACGCGCTGGACGCGCGCACCGGCGCGGAGCGCTGGCGGCGGACCACCGGGGCCAGTGTGCCCAGCCCGGTGGCCGTGGTGAACGGGTTCGCCTACGCCGGCGGCACCGACGAGTTGCACGCCTTCGATCGGGCGACGGGCCGGCGGCGCTGGACGCATCCGCTGCCGACCTACCTGACCGCCGCTCCCGCGGGCACCGGCGAGGTCTTGTTGTTGGGTACGGCCGGCTCCGAACTGGTCGCCCTGGAAAACTGATCCGCCGCGACCGGGGCCGGGGGCGCCGCGGGGACCGGCGCCGAGGCCGACATCCCCGCGAGCGCGCGGTGTGCCGTCATCGTGTCCCGCGCCGTCACGGTCACCAGTCGCCCGCCGCCCGCCAAATCGCACACCGCCCGGCCCGGCGCGCTGATCGGTCGATCGGGCGGGGCCGGCAGGGTGAACCGGGTGGCCACCACCCTCCCGCCGGCCGTGCCCGCCGGCCCGCGCCAACCCGGATGCGCGGCCGGGCCGTAGCCGCTCTGCTGGCGCAGCACCGGCCGCCCGTCGACGACCACGTCCCAGCGCGAGAGCGCGTCCCCGCAGGGCTCGTCGGCGCGCCCCAGGACCAGCGTCTCCTGCACGAACAGGCGTGCGTCCGGCGCCGGTTCGGCCCGCACGACGCTGTGGAAGGCGGCCCGCGCGGCCACCACGACCGGTTCCGGCAGCCACTCCAGCAGGCCGCCGGCGCCGATCACCAGATCCACCCGCTGCCGGGCCGGCGTGCCGTCGCCGATCAGGATCACCGCGGCGGCGGCGGTGCGTACCCGCAGCCGCGCGCCGGCCCCCACCTCGACGCGCAGCGCCAGGTCGTCGCCGCCGATCGGTCCGGCCGCGCCGCCCACGAAGACCACCTCGGCGACGGCGCCCGGCACGGACACCTCGCGCGGCAGCAGCGGCACCTGCCCGCGCAGTTCGGTAAGCACCGTGCGGCCGTGCCGAAGTTCCGCGCGGACCACGGCGGTTGCCTTCACCCGACGACCGGGGCCGCGACCGGCGCGGCCTCGACGGGGCTCGCCGGCCGCACCGGTACCGCCGTGCCGGCCCGCCACGCGGCGATCTGGTCGAGCACCCACGCGGTGACCACGTCCGCCCCCGGACTCTCGCGCAACGACAGGAAGGCCACCGGGGTGCCCGGCCGCATGCGGGCCGCGTCGCGGTCCATCACGGCCAGGTCGGCGCCGATCTGCGGGGCGATGTCGGTCTTGTTGATCACCAGCAGGTCGGAACGGGTCACCCCGGGACCGCCCTTGCGCGGCACCTTGTCGCCGCCGGACACGTCGATGACGAACATCTGCACATCGGCCAGGCCCCGGCTGAAGGTCATCGTCAGGTTGTCGCCGCCGGACTCGATGATCACCAGGTCCAGGTCCGGATGCGCCGCCTCCAGGTCCTCGACCGCGTCCAGGTTGCCGCTGATGTCGTCGCGCACGGCGGTGTGCGGACAACAGCCGGTCTGCACGGCGGCGATCCGGTCCGCCGCCAACACGCCGGCGGCACGCAGGAAGTCGGCGTCCTCGGTGGTGTAGATGTCGTTGGTGACCACCGCGAGCGAGAAGCGTTCGGCGAGGACCCGGCACAGCGCGGCGACCAGCGCCGTCTTGCCGGATCCCACCGGTCCGCCGATGCCGATCCGCAGAGCGCGCGAGCCGGGCACGGCGGGCGGGGGCGAAGTGTGCGCGTGGGTACCGCCGTTGCCGGGGGCGTGGTCAAGATGCAAAGTGGACGACCTCCTCGTGGGCGTGCAGTTCGGCGCAGACGTCGAGGCCGACCGAGGACCAGCACGGCAGCCGGTCCCAGTCGCCGTCGGCGAACACGGTGCGGGCCGCGTCGGCGGCCTCCTCGGCGACCTGGTCGCAGTGCCCGGCCATCTCGGCGAGCACCACGGTGACCGAGATCGGATCGAGGGAGAGCAGCTTGACCGCCGCCGAGGCGGGCCCGTTGACCACGTTGGTCGCGGCCAGCACGGCCGCCTCGCGCTCGTCGAGCCGGGCCCGGGTGGCCGCGGCGCCGAGCACGATCGCGTGGTGCGGGGACACCCCCAGGGCCGGCCACGGTTCGGTGGGCCAGGCCGCCTTGACCACCCGGCGCAGTGATCGGCCCTGGGCGCGCGAGGCGGCCCGGGCCGGCGCGGAGGCGGTCCGCGCGTCGAGTTCGGCGTCGAGTTCGGCCCACGGCGCGATCTCGGGCAGCGCGTACGGCCCCGCGGTCAGCGCGGCGACGGCGGCGAAGGCCGCCTGCACCGCGCCGGTGCCGTAGAGCTTGCCGAGCAGGAATTCGGTGAGTGTGTCGAGGTCGTGCACCTCGCCCCGCAGGACGGCGTTCTCCAAGCCGCCCGAATGCGCGTAGCCGCCTGCCGGCAGCCTGGAATCCCCGAGCAGGAGAAGTCCAGCACCCATGAGTACCACCTCTTACTGGTCGTAACGTGTCGATGTCGGTCCTGGCCGGTCACCGCAGTCACAGTTCTACATCCTGACGGTGAGTCAGCTTTCACTGACCCTCCGTCAAGAAGCAATCGGGCGCAATCAGAACAGGAAATAACGTTGCGCCATCGGCAAGGTTCCGGCCGGCGCCGCGACCACTTTCTCGCCGTCCACGCGCACCGAGAACGTCTCGGGATCCACCTCGATGTGCGGCATGGCGTCATTGAGCGGCATGGCCGACTTGCCCCGTCCTCGCACGTCCCCGGTCGGCACCAGCCGGCGGTCGATGTTCAGCCGCTCCGCGAGCCCGTCCTCCAGCGCCGCCGGCGCCACGAAGTGCACCGACGTCGCCGCCGCGGTGCGCGCCGCCGCGCCGAACATGGGCCTGGGCAACACCGGTTGCGGCGTGGGAATGGACGCGTTCGCGTCGCCCATCGCGGCCCACGCGATCGCCCCGCCCTTGACGACCAGATGCGGTCGCACGCCGAAGAACCTCGGGTCCCACAACACCAGGTCGGCGAGCTTGCCGACGGCGACCGAGCCGACCTCCTCGTCCAGTCCGTGCGCGACGGCCGGGCAGATCGTGTACTTGGCCACATAGCGCCGGGCCCGCAGGTTGTCCGCGGCCCCGTCGCCGGGCAGCGCGCCGCGCCGCACCTTGTTCACGTGCGCGGTCTGCCACGTGCGCAGCACGGTCTCGCCGACCCGGCCCATCGCCTGGCTGTCCGAGCCGATCATGGAGATCGCCCCGAGGTCGTGCAGCACGTCCTCGGCGGCGATGGTCGAGGGCCGGATCCGCGACTCGGCGAACGCCAGGTCCTCGGCGACGGCCGGATTCAGATGGTGGCAGACCATCAGCATGTCGAGATGTTCCTCGACCGTGTTGACGGTGTGCGGCCGGGTCGGATTGGTGGACGAGGGCAGGATGTTGGGCAGTCCGGCCACGGTGATGATGTCCGGCGCGTGCCCGCCGCCGGCACCCTCGGTGTGATAGGCGTGGATGCTCCGCCCGCCGATCGCGGCCAGCGTGCCCTCGACGAAACCGGTCTCGTTGAGCGTGTCGCTGTGCAGCGCGACCTGGATGCCGGCCGCGTCCGCCACGCGCAGCGCGGCGTCGATCACCGCGGGCGTCGAGCCCCAGTCCTCGTGCAGCTTGAGCCCGCCCGCGCCGGCCCGGATCTGCTCCCACATGGCCTCCTCGGACACGGTGTTGCCCTTGCCCAGGAGGACGAAGTTGATCGGCACCCCGTCCAGCGACTCCAGCATCCGGGCCAGGTGCCACGCGCCCGGCGTGACGGTGGTCGCCTTGCTGCCCTCGGCGGGCCCCGTACCGCCGGCGACCATCGTGGTCACCCCGGCCGACAACGCCTCGGGGAATTGGGTCGGCGAGATCAGGTGCACGTGGCAGTCGACCGCGCCGGCGGTCAGGATCCGGCCGTTGCCCGCGATGATCTCGGTCGACGGGCCGATCACCAGGTCCGGGTGCACGCCGTCCATCGTGTCGGGGTTGCCCGCCTTGCCGATCGCGCGGATCCGGCCGTCCCGGATGCCGACGTCGGCCTTGACGACGCCCCAGTGGTCCAGGATCACCGCGCCGGTGATCACCGTGTCCGGCGTGCCCTCGGCGCGGGTGGCCACGGACTGCCCCATCGACTCGCGGATCACCTTGCCGCCGCCGAAGATCGCCTCGTCCCCGGCCGCGCCGCGCGGGCGGGTCAGGTCCTCGGTCACCTCGACCAGCAGTTCGGTGTCGGCGAGCCGGATCCGGTCCCCGGTGGTGGGGCCGTAGAGCAGCGCGTATCGGTGCCGATCGATCGACGTCATCGCGCGTCCTCCCGGTCCGAGGCGCCCAGTGCCGCGTCCCCCGGATCCGCCGCGTCCGCCGCGTCCGCCACGTCCCCGCCGCCCCCCGCGTCCAACACCCCGCCGCGGCCGGCCCGGAGCCCGGGCACGATCCGGGCACCGGCCAGCGGCACCAGTTCCACCTCGCGGGCCACGCCCGGCTCGAACCGCACGGCGGTCCCGGCCGGCACGTGCAGGCGATGCCCCCAGGCCGCCCGGCGATCGAACTCCAACGCGTCGTTGGCCGCCGGGAAGTGCAGATGCGATCCCACCTGCACGGGCCGGTCCCCGGCGTTGACCACCGGCAACACCAGCACCGCCCGCCCCGGGTTCAGCGGGATGGGCTCCTCGCCCAACAGGATCTCGCCCGGTACCACGGCCGCCAACGACCGGCGCGGCCTCACGGAATCGGCCGATGCACGGTCACCAGCTTGGTCCCGTCCGGGAAGGTGGCCTCCACCTGCACGTCCGCCAACAGCTCCGGAACGCCCTCCATCACGTCGTCCCGGTCGAGCACGTGTCGACCCGCCTCCTGGAGGTCGGCCACCGAGCGCCCGTCCCGCGCGCCCTCCAGCAGGAACGACGACAGGACGGCCACCGACTCCGGATGGTTGAGCCGCAGTCCTCTGGCTCTCCTGCGCTGCGCCAGATCGGCGGCGTAGGAGACCATCAACCGCTCCTGCTCATGCGGGGTCAGCAACACGTCGTGCCCCTCCTCGAGAGTCGTACCGGCTCGTTGCCCTCGAAGAATCGCCGCCGCGTGTTACCCGTCGAAACGGGGCATGTTAACGCGGCGTATCCAAACCCTCACCACCCGAACGCCGCAACCCGCGCTCGGGAGCGGGATCGGACGCCTCGCGCATGCTCCTCAGCGACTTGTCGAAGCCGCGCTTCATGAGCCGACTCAGCGGGCGCTCGACCAGGCGGTGCAGCAGCCACGCCACGGTCAGCGCCGCGACCAGCGCCACCCCGATCGCCGCCCGGTCGCCGAGCCCGCGCTCGCGCAGCCAGTGGATCAGCGTCCACCCCGCCTCCTGGTGGATCAGGTACAGGGGATAGGTCAGCGCGCCGAACACGGCCAGCCCCTTCCACCGCACCCAGTCGAACCAGCCCAGCGCCACCGCGATGATCACCGCGTAGGCCAGGGTGATCGCCACCGACACGCCCACCGCCGACATCGGATCGCCGACGGCGTCGTCGTAGACCTTCTTCAGGCCCGGCACGTCCGCCATCGCCAGCAGCCAGGTGAAGCCGACCATGGCCCACAGGAGCAGATTCGGCCCGAAGCGATACATCAGGTAGATGGTCACGCCCGCGACGAAGTACGGCGCCTGCCGCAACATCGCGAGCTCTTCCAGGATCGGCACCTCGCTGCCGTTCGCGATCATCGCCACGACCAGCCAGATACCGCAGAAGGCGACCACGCGGCGATAGGTCAATCCCATCGCCACGACGATCGCGAACAGCAGATAGAACTGCAGTTCCAGCCACAACGTCCAATAGACGCCGTCGACGTCCTTGTACCCGAGCCGGCCCTCGAACATGGTGAAGTTCACCAGCACGGTCCGGGCGTCGATGCCGGACCGGGCCCCCGGCCGACCCAGGTCCGGCGCGAAGTGCAGGACCGTGGCGGTGAGCAGGATGGCCGCCCAGAAGGCCGGATACAGGCGCACGACGCGGGACACCACGAAGTCGCCGGCCTGCCGCCCCCACGAACTCATGCAGATCACGAAGCCGCTGATGATGAAGAACAACTCGACGCCGAGCCAGCCGTATTGGGTGATCCCGGCGACGGTCGGCATGAAGTCCTGCGGGGTGCGACCGCCCCAGATCTCCGGCACGCCGGCGTCCGCGGTCCAGTGGAAGGACAACACGGCGAGCGCGGCGAACAGTCGAAGCACGTCGAGCGCGTACAGGCGGGTGGGACCCGTGCGGCGGGCGGCGGGGGCCCGGACCGGCGGATCGGGCCGAGGCCCGCGATCCGGTGCGGCGGAAGGTCGCTCTTCGACGGGCGCTTCGGGCATGGTCGGCTTCCTCGACGATGGGCCGCCTCGGCTCGGACGGAGGACCGGAGTGCGGTCGACACCGTCCCACCCGAGTCGGGCGAAAACATACGAACCGATGACCGAGTGCGTCGGCATATCCGCACTGCCTCGGGAATCACAGGACCCGAGGGTAACGGCCCGCCCGCCCGATCCGGGCGGGCGGGCCGCCGATCCGCGTCGGCCACCCGCGCGGCGCCCCGCCGGAGGGGACGCCGCGCTCGGTTCGCGTCGCTTCCGGTCAGAATCCCCCGCCCGGCGGGGGGTCGATCGCGTCGGCCGGCCGGAACCCGAAGGCCTTTCCGTAGAACCACAGTTCGGCCTCCAACGCGCGGATGATGTTCTCCGCCCGCCGGAAGCCGTGCTGTTCGCCCTCGAAGGCCAGGTAGACGTAGGGCAGCCCCTTCTCCTTCAGGGCCGCGACGATCATCTCCGCCTGGGCCGGCGGAACCACCTGGTCCTCCAGCCCCTGGAACACCGCGAGCGGAGCGGACAGGTGCTCGGTGTGGTTGATCGGCGAGCGCGCCCGATAGACCGCCTCGGCCTCCGGGTACGGGCCGACCAGGCGATCCAGGTAGCGCGATTCGAACTTGTGCGTGTGCCGGGCCAGCGCCGCGATGTCGGCGACGCCGAAGTGGCTCGCGCCGGCGGTGAAGTCGTCGCCCGCCACCAGCGCGGCCAACGTGGTGTAGCCGCCCGCCGAGCCGCCCCGGATGGCCAGCTTGGCGCCGTCCACGACGCCGGTGTCGGCGAGGTGCCGGGCCACCGCGGTGCAGTCCTCGACGTCGACGATGCCCCACGAGTCGTACAGCAGGTTGCGGTACTCCCGGCCGTAGCCGGTGCTGCCGCCGTAGTTGACGTCCGCCACCGCGAAGCCCCGGCTGGTCCAGTACTGGATCCGCAGGTTGAGCACCGCCGACGCCTGCGCGGTCGGCCCGCCGTGGATGGACACGATCAGCGGTGGCAGTTCGCCCTCCGGCGCCCGCACGTCCGGGTTCTTGGGCAGGTACAGCAGCGCGTGCGCGGTACGGCCGGCCGCGGAGGCGAACTCGATCGCCCGCGGCGCGCTGAACCACCGCGCGTCCAACCCGAAGTCCCGGGCCGGGCGCAGCCGTTCGATCTGCAACGCGGTGGCGGAGCCGGGCGCGAGCCGGACCCGGCGCGGCGCGTCCTCGTCGTCCGGGCCGCCGCCGATCAACAACACCCCGCCGGGCACCGCGACCAGGTCGGACAGCCAGTTCAGCCCGGTCTCCACCCGGGCGGGCGGCTGCTCCGGGCGGGTCGGGTCGACCAGGCCCAGGTAGGCGAAGCCGCCGGAGACGACCGCGCAGGCGATCCGGCCGTCGTCGAGGAAGGTGTGGAAGCGCTCGCCGAAGATCCACTGCGGGCCGCCGATCTCCGCCTCGACCGGCGCCACCGCCTCGACCTGACCGCCCGCGCCGACCCGGTACAGGTTCCACCACCCGGTGCGGTCCGACGCGAACCACAACGCGCCGTCCGGCCCCCACTCGGGCTGGACCACCGACTCGCGCCCGCCGCCCGCGAGCGCCTGCGCGCCGGTCGGCCGCGGCCCCGCCTCGATCGCCGCGACCATCAGCTCGGCCGCGTCCCACGGCATGTCCGGGTGCGACCACTGGGTCCAGGCGAGCGCCGAGCCGTCCGCCGCCGGGCGCGGCGAGGACACGAAGTCCGGTCCGGTGACCAGGACCCGCTCGCCGCCGGGGCCGTCCAGCGGCAGCGCGACGATCTCGTTGACCGCCTCGCCGTGCGTCTTCACCGCCGCCGGCTCGTGGCTCTCGCGCACCGCGACCAGCCACTCGCCCGGCCCCCACTGCCCCGCCGGCACGATGGTGAAGTCGGCGTAGCGCAGGCCCGCCTCGACCTCCGGCTCGGCGGTGACCGGCACCGGCGCCGCGTCGCCGGGCGCGAGGCGGTACAACCGCTGGTCGGTCCAGTTCGCGAAGACCAGCACGCCCGCGCGAATCGTCCAGGCGGCGCCGCCGTACTCGTGCACGCGGGTTCGCGCCGAGAACCCCTCGGGCAGCATGTCCTCGGGCGACCCGCCCGGTCGCAGCCGCACCAGCTGGATCCGGCCGCCTTCGGACGGCCTACCCTCCGACCACCACACGTCCTCGCCGTCGGCCCGGATGTCGCCGGGAGTCGCGGCCCCTTCCACGAGCCGCTCGGCCGTGATCGGCGAGGGCCAGGAGCCGTATGTCTTCTCGTCCGCGTTCATGTCGGCACTCATCCCCCGATCCTCTCCGTCCCGGGCCCGGAAAGCATCCGCCGGCGCGCTCGAAAACCCGGTCGACCCGGGCCGGTGCGACACGGGATCATGTGCGTATGACGACAGATCTCGACATTCGCGGCGTGGTGATACCCGCCGCCGAGCTGTCGTGGCGGTTCTCGCGCTCCTCCGGACCGGGCGGACAGTCGGTGAACACCACGGACAGCCGCGCCGAGGTGTCCTTCGACCTGGGCGCCAGCACGGTGTTGCCCGACGTGCTCAAGGAGCGGGCGCTGCACCGGTTGGCCGGGCGCCTGGTGGACGGCGTACTCACGGTCGCCTCGTCCGAACAGCGTTCGCAGCTGATGAATCGACAGACCGCGGTCCGCCGACTGGTCGAGATCCTGGTCGAGGCCACCGCCCCGCCGGCGCCGCCCCGGCGGCCGACCAAACCCTCGCGCGGGATGCGCGAACGCAGGCTGCGCAACAAGCACCATCGCGGTGAGATCAAACGACTGCGACGCTCGACGGGCGATTGATCCCGGATCCGAACCGGATCCGAACCGGGCGCAAAGTCGAGATGAAATGTCGCTTACCGAAGCATTACGGATCACACCCGGAAAACCACGCCACGAACACGACGGGCCATCGCACACTGCCAACGCCGGCGCAAGACCCGCGCTCCGCAGTGAACGAGGCGAAGGACTCCGGGATGCCATCCCCCGCACGTGTGCCCCATCCGTCCCATCCGACGATCGTCCCGGTCGCGTCCCGCTCGTCGAGTCATCCGTGACCGCCGTCGGGCGGGCCCGCGCCCGCGCTCGACACGAGCGGCGCGCCTCGGACGACGGCCGGCACGACCCCGATCCCGAGAATCGGCCCGGGCCCGTGTTCGTGCGCTGGACCATCGCGCCCACGGTCGCGGGCGTGCCCGAGGTGCGGCATCGCCTGCGCGACCTGTTACGCGCGTGGGGGGTGGCCGAGGAGATCGAGGACACCCTGCTCCTGGTCGCCACCGAACTGACCTCCAACGCGGTCCGGCACGCCGCGATCCGCACCGAGCGCATCCGGATCACCGCGTCGCACACCGGCGCCGAGATCCGCCTCGAGGTCGCCGACGACCACCCGTTCCGCCCGCACGCACTCCTGGAAACCGGCCCGGAGGCCGAGGACGGCCGGGGGTTGATGATCGTGAAACTGATGGTGGCCGAACTCGGCGGCCGGATCGACGTCCTGTCCGTCGGCGCCGGCAAGAGCATCCGGGTCACGACGCGCGGGGACGCCCCGGGGTAGCCGGCCTCAGCGCACCCGGCGCCACCGTGCCTCACAGAACGAGTACAGCCCGAACACCACCAGGCCCAGCGCGACCACCACGAGCAGGGCGGGACCCGCCGGCGTGCCCGCGAACGAGCGCAGCGTCTCGTCCACCCCCTTGGCCCGGTTCGGGTCGAACTTCACCGCCGCCACCACGATGAACACACCGGCCGCGCCGAACACCACACCCCGATTGATCCCGCCGATCGTCCCGAGCAGATCCACCGCCTTGCGCTGCGTGGGGCCCATCTCGCCGGTGTTCAGCTTCTCCCGGAACTTGCGCAGCGCGTACCGGACCGCCATCCCGATGCCGACACCGAGCAGCACCAGTCCGGCCAACCCCACCAGATACCTACCGCCGGGCCAGTCCAGCGCCTTGGCGGTGAGGTCCTTCGAGGTCTCGTTGCTGCCGCCGCCCTGTTCCTTGCCCTGCTCGCCGCCGCCCGCGGTGAGGGTGCGGATCAGCGAGACGACCACGAACGCGTAGAAGATCGCCCGGCCCAGCGACATCAGCCGCTTCTGCGCCTTGTGCCCCTCCGGTACGGCCTGCCCGAACGCGGCCTCCACCAGCCGCCACAGACACATCCCGATCAGCGCGACGACCAGCACCCACAACATGGCCTCGCCGAACGGCTTCCTGCCGATCTCCTCGACCGCACCGCCCCGGTCGGCCTCCTGGTTCTTGTCGCCGAAGGCGATCTGCACCGCGATCGCGCCGACGAGGACATAGAGGAGGCCGCGTGCGGCCAGGCCCGCCCGGGCAAGGCCCACCATCACCTTGCTGTCGGCGGCCTGCCGCCCGGCGGCCTTGGCTTCACGACCGGATTCGGCCATGGAGGCTGACGATGGCATGTCGTATCCCCAAATGTTGTCCCGGAGCGCTTTCGCGGCCGTGCCGTACGGCATCCGGCTGGGCAGACGTCTGCCCGGACCGGCCCCGGGCAAACGGCACGCAAAGTCACCGCGACGTCGGGGATCGAGGGATCGTCGAGTCGTCGGGTCGCGGCGGAGGCGCCCCGCCGCGCGGGTCGGATCAGTGGAAGGCGTCCAGGCCGGTGAGCGCCTTGCCGATGACCAGGGTGTGCATCTCCGAGGTGCCCTCGTAGGTGAGCACCGACTCCAGGTTGTTCGTGTGCCGGATCACCGGGTACTCCAGCGAGATCCCGTTCGCGCCCAGGATCGTGCGCGCCTGGCGGGCGATCGCGATCGCCTCGCGGACGTTGTTGAGCTTGCCGAAGCTGATCTGCTCGGGCCGTACCGCGCCCGCGTCCTTGCGCCGGCCCAGGTGCAGCGCGAGCAGGTGCGCCTTGCCGATCTCCACCGCCATGTCCGCCAGCTTGGCCTGGGTGAGTTGGAACCCGCCGATCGGCCGGCCGAACTGTTCCCGCGTGCGGGCGTAGTCCAGCGCGGACTCGAAGCACGAGCGCGCCGCGCCCACCGCGCCCCACACGATGCCGTACCGGGCCTCGCCCAGACACGTCAGCGGCCCGCGCATGCCCACCACGTCGGGCAGTACCGCGTCGGCCGGCAACCGTACGTCGTCCAGCGTCAGCTCGCTGGTGATCGACGCGCGCAGGGACATCTTGTGCTTGATGTCGACGGCCGCGAAGCCGGCGGTGTCGGTGGGCACCACGAAGCCGCGCACACCCTCCTCGGTCTGCGCCCAGATCACCGCGACGTCGGCCACCGAGCCGTTGGTGATCCACATCTTGCGGCCGTTGAGCACCCAGTCGTCGCCGTCCCGCTTGGCGTGCGTGCGCATCGACGCCGGATCCGAACCGTGATCGGGCTCGGTCAACCCGTAGCACCCGAGCGCCTCGCCCGCGGCCAGCCGAGGCAGCCAGGTGCGCCGGTGCTCCTCGGTGCCGAAGCGGTGGATCGCGAACATCGCCAGCGAGCCCTGCACCGACACGAGCGAGCGCAACCCCGAGTCGCACGCCTCCAGTTCCAGACACGCCAGGCCGTACTGCACCGCGCTTGTCCCGGCGCAGCCGTAGCCGTCCAGGGTCATCCCGAGCACGCCGATCCCGCCCAGCCCGCGCGCGAGTTCCCGCACGTCGGGCAGCTCGCCGCGCTCGAACCACTCGGCCACGTACGGCGTGACCCGGTCGGCGCAGAACCGGCGCACGGTGTCCCGGATCGCCTTGTCCTCGGGGTCGAGCAGATCGTCGATGCCGAGCGGGTCCATCGGGTCGAACGCGGGTGCCTTGGCCATCTGCGGGTGCCTCCTGTGTGCGGACCGGGAGACCCGAACGGCGCCGAACGGGTCCCGGTAGATTGCCCCGAACATAGATCCGGAACACGGGGAGCACCACCATGACCCAACCGCCGCACGAACCGCACCCCCTGTTCGGGGACGGCGCGGGCCCGCCCGGCGAGACGCCCGAGCAGCGGCGGCGCAGGCTCGAGGAGGAAGAGGAGCGTCGCCGCCGCCAGGAACGACGTGAGGATCTCGCGGAGGCCGCCGGGGAACTCGGTGGCGGCCCGCCCTCCGGCGGTGGCGGTGGTGGTGGCGGCGGACGTGGTGGCGACGGCTGGTCCGGCGGCGGATCCGGGGGGTCCGGCGGCGGAGGCGGCGGCGGTCGCGGAGGCGGTGGAGGCGGCGGCGACGGCCGGGGCTGCTGCGGTCGCGGCGGCAACCGGGACGGCGGCGATCGGGACAGCGGCGGAGGCGGAGGCGGCGGGGGTGGCGGCGGGGGCGGCGGTCGCGGAGGCGGCGGCGGAAACGGTGACTGTGGCTGCGACGCGTGCCTGATCAGCCTGTTCTCGCTGCGCCTGATGTGGATCGCGCTGACCAGCCTGCTCCGCCCGCGCGGCGGCTCGCCCGCCCGCCGGCTGGGTGCCGCCGTGGAGCGCTACCGCACCGAGATCAGCCCGCGCACCCCGCCGTGCTGCACCTTCACGCCGACCTGTTCGACCTACGGCAAGCAGGCCCTGCATCGGCACGGCGCGGTCCGGGGCACGTATCTGACGGCGCGTCGGCTGATCCGCTGCCGCCCCGGCAACGGTGGCTTCGACCCGGTGCCGGGCGCGCGGCGGGCGAAGGGACACTGACCGGCGGTCGGGGGACGGGCCGAGCCCGCCCCCCGACCGACCGTCACTTCTTCGGCGACGGCGAGCGGCGCATCTCCTTGTGGATCAGCTTCCACTCGCGGGCCCGCTCGGCGCGGATGCGATGGTCCTCGCGCGAGGCGATCCAGCGTGCCTCCCGGAGCAGCTTGCGGTAGCTGTCCAGGCGTCGCTGCGGCAGTTCGCCCGCCTCGATCGCGGCGAGCACCGCGCAGCCGGGTTCGCTGTCGTGCGTGCAGTCGGCGAAGCGACAGTCCCGGACCAGGGCGTCGATGTCCGCGAAGGTGCGGTCCAGACCCTCGCCGACGTCGTACATGCCGACGCCGCGCATGCCCGGGGTGTCCACCAGCACGCCGCCGTTCGGCAGCGGGACCAACTCGCGCCAGGTGGTGGTGTGCCGGCCCTTGCCGTCGCCGCGCACCTGCTGGACCGAGGTCACCTCGGCGCCCGCGAGCGCGTTGGTGAGCGTGGACTTGCCCGCGCCGGAGGTGCCGATCAGCGCGACGCTCTGCCCGGCGGTGTACGCCTCGAGCACGTCCAGGCCTTCGCCGGTGAGCGCACTGGCGACCACGACGTCCACGCCCATCGCCACCGCCTCGACGTCGGTGCGCAGGTCGTCGGCGTCGGCCGCGAGGTCGGCCTTGGTGAGGATGACCAGCGGCCGGGCGCCGCTCTCCCACGCGAGCGTGAGCAGCCGCTCCAGGCGGCCGAGGTCCGGCGGCACGTCCAGCGGGACGACGGCGCCGATCAGGTCGACGTTGACCGCCAGGACCTGACCCGCCGAACGCCCGGAGGCCTGCGAACGCACCAGCGCGGTCCGGCGCTCCAGCAGCGCGGCGACGAACGCCTCGCGGCCGTCGTCGGGAAACTCCAGTGCGGCCCAGTCACCGGTGCACGGCAGTTCACCGCCGCCGTGCGCGGCCCGCACGGTGCCGTCCGCGGTGACCACCTCGCACAGCGAGCGGTCCACACGGGCGATCCGCCCGGGGACCAGGCCGTGGGTCAGGTAGGGAGCGAATTCGGTGTCGCGGTCCGCGTCCCAGCCGTAGGCGGCGAGCACGTCGGAGTTCGCGACGGAAGAGGTGTTGCGGGAAATGCGGTGCTGCTGGGAAGACAAGCCGGTGGCCCTTCGAGGGGCGGATCCGCCGACCTGCGCGCCACCCGGAACGACCCGGTGCGGCTACGCGGTGCGAACCCGAGAGATGGAGAGGGGGAATGAGGTCCAGCCCATCCGGGCGACCGTCATCAAGGTCGTGGTCACGACATCCACCTCCCACCTGTTGTGTGCGACCTCGGGTCGCGCGCTCTCGGATACCACGTGGCCCCAGCGGACCACCCGGGAAAGCCTAGGCCATCACGGCCGGTCGCGTCGAGCGTGTTCCTGCTCGCCGACCGCGGGTCG
Source organism: Embleya sp. NPDC001921 (assembly GCF_053594475.1). Taxonomy (NCBI): domain Bacteria; kingdom Bacillati; phylum Actinomycetota; class Actinomycetes; order Kitasatosporales; family Streptomycetaceae; genus Embleya; species Embleya sp. NPDC001921. The sequence continues at coordinate 60,234 of NZ_JBSFEO010000038.1, read as the reverse complement.
GGTCGGCCGCGGCGGCCACGCGGTGTCGTCCAGCGGCAGGCCCGGCAACTCCTGTCCGGCGGGCATGTGCAGGCTCGGCGGCTGGCCGTTGGTGGGCGGCGGACCGGGCGGTCGCGGAGGTCGGGACGGCATCCGGGTGGGCACCTCGCCGGCCCGGCGGCTGCCGTTGGCCCGACCGTTGACGGTGCCCGCGTCGCCGCGCTTGGCGTCGCGCGCGTGGATGGCCCAGCGCTCGGGGAACTCGGACGGCGGCTCGGCGATGTCGGGGAGTTCGCCGTGGATGACGGTGTCCTCCATCTCGTCGTGCTCGTCCGAGGAGGGCGTCCAGTCGCCGGGGTTGCCGCGGTGCCGGCCCGAGCGCAGGTGCTCCATGGCCGCGGCGATCTCCTCGGCGGCCTTCTCCTTGTCCCGCTCGGCGCGCGCCTGCGCGGTCTCCTGGCTGGGCCAGACCTGGTCGATCGCGGCGTTGACGGCCGCGCCGATCAGCACGGCCATGGCCGCGAAGTACATCCACACCATGACCGCGACCGGGGCGGCGAGCGAGCCGTAGACGGTGGGGCCGTCGATGGTGGTGGCGAGGTACACGCGCAGCAGAAAGCTGCCCAGGATGCACAGGAGCAGGGCGACCAGCGCACCGGGTATGTCCTCGCGCCACGGCGTCCGTACCGGCACCGACACGTGGTAGAGCGAGGTCAGGAAGCAGACCGAGAGCACCACCAGGACCGGCCAGTACAGGATGTGCACGGTCCCGGCGAAGTGCGGGAAGGCCTTGACCACCAACTCGGGGCCGGCCACCAGGAGCGGGATGAGGAACATCCCGAGCAGCAGGCCGACCACGTACAGCGTGAAGGACAGCAGTCGGGTGCGCACGATGCCGCGTTTGCCGGACAGGCCGTACATGATCGTGATGGTGTCGACGTAGACGTTGAGCGCGCGCGAGCCGGACCACAGGGCGATCAGGAAGCCCGCAGAGATGATGTCGGCGCGCCCGGAGTCGAAGACGTCGTTGACCAGCGGGACCACCACCTGCTCGGTGCTCTTGCTGGAGAGCACCGATCCGGCGGCCTTGACGATGTCCGCCTTGAGGTCGTTGACCGTACTGCCGCCGATCATGCCGTGCAGGTAGCCGACGGTGCCGGCGAGCCCGAGCAGCAGCGGGGGCAGCGAGAGCAGCATGAAGAACCCGGCCTCGGCGGCCAGGCCGGTGACCCGGTGGTTGAAGCAGGAGATCACCGTCTCGCGGAGTATCCGCCACAGTGCGCTCCGCAACCGGATGCGACCGGCCCCTCGCAGGCGAGGTCGTTGTTGGTAGTCCGCTGCCACCCCTTTAAGGTATCCGGCCGGGGGCCCGCCATTCGCCAAGTCGCCGACCGGGTGCGCCCACCCCCCGTTCGGCCGCCGGCCGCACCCCGTTCGCCGGGTGGTCCGCGCTGGTCAGCGCGTGGGCACCAGCACCCCGGAAAGCCTGCTCAGCACCCGCGCCGCGGTGCGCAGCTCCTCGGGCGGCAGGTCCGCGAAGGCGCTCTCCCAGCTCTCCCGGAACAACGTGTCGAGCCGGTACAACTCGCGCCGTCCGGCCGGGGTGAGCCGGGCCACCGAGCCGCCTCGGCCGCGCCCGGCGCGCACCGCCTCGACCAGGCCCTCGCGTCCGTGCACGTCCAACAGGTCGCGCACGGCGGGCACCGACAGGCCGAGCACCCGGGCCAGTCGCTCGTTGTCCAGGTCGAGTTCGTCGGCGAGCGCGGCGAGCAGCCGATACCGGGTACCGTCGGCGTCGGCGTCGACCGGACCGACCTGCCCGGCACGATCGGCACGGATCGCGGAGAGGAAGCCGTTGAGGGCGTACCGCAGTGTCTCGACCGCTTCCTCGCGGCGCGGCTCCGGCCGCTCGGAGGCGGATCCCGCGGTAGATGCGGTAGATGCGGGAACGCATACGGAGCGCGTTCTGCGCCGGGGCGCGCCCAGAACCTCGCCTGGCATACCCATCAGCTCCTCGTCCACTGTGGTGCGTGGGCCGCGTACCGTTCGGGGAAACGACATCCGACCACCCGTACCGTAACCAACCGCGGCGACGATCCATGCCGCGATCGACGGGGAAGATCATCTCATCTCACAATGTGGGCACGCCTGTTCGACATATGAGATGGGCGTTCGTATCCCGGACAGTGATGGACGGCTTTCTGGCTCCATGTCAATCTTTGCGACATGTCACGCGCCGGTATTGCTCTCGTAGGTCGACTCCACGTCGACCTCGGACGCATGTCCAGCGCCGTCTGTTCGCCGGTCTGACGACCCGCCCGTAGCACCTGTCTGCCGGGCGCGCGGTCGCACCGGCACCACGACTCTCACGGCCGGTCCGGCGAGGGTGCGGCCGGATGCTCCCCTGCGCGTCCCCCACCGATCCGCCCGGAGGACGCTCCCCATGGCCGCCACTACCGACACCGCCGGCAGCGGTCCCCGCGCCCGCAAGACCGCTCGCCATCGCGGCGAGGGTCAGTGGGCTCTCGGCCATCACGAGCCGCTCAACGCGAACGAGCAGTTCAAGAAGGACGACGACGGTCTCCATGTGCGCGCCCGCATCGAGAATGTCTACGCCCATCGCGGCTTCTCCTCGATCGACCCCAACGACCTGCGCGGCCGGATGCGTTGGTGGGGCCTGTACACCCAGCGCAAGCCCGGAATCGACGGCGGCAAGACCGGCGTGCTCGAGCCGCACGAGCTCGACGACGAGTACTTCATGCTGCGCGTGCGGGTGGACGGCGGCCGGCTGAACCTGGCCCAGTTGCGCGCCATCGCCGAGGTCTCCGAGCGGTTCGCGCGTGGCACCGCGGACGTCACCGACCGGCAGAACGTGCAGTTCCACTGGATCCGGATCGAGGACGTCCCGGAGATCTGGCGGATCCTGGAGGGCGTCGGCCTGTCCACGACCGAGGCCTGCGGCGACACCCCGCGCGTGGTGCTCGGCTCGCCGGTGGCCGGCGTCGCCGAGGAAGAGATCATCGACGGCACCTGGGCCATCGACGAGATCAACCGGCTGTACATCGGCAAGCCCGAGTACTCGAACCTGCCGCGCAAGTTCAAGACCGCGATCTCCGGATCGCCGCTGCTGGACGTCGCGCACGAGATCAACGACATCTCCTTCGTCGGCGTCGTGCACCCCGAGTTCGGCCCCGGCTTCGACGTGTGGGTCGGCGGCGGGCTGTCCACCAACCCCAAGCTCGCGGTCCGCCTGGGCACCTGGGTGCCGCTGGCGGAGGTTCCGCAGGTCTGGGAAGGCGTCATCTCGATCTTCCGTGACTACGGCTACCGCCGGCTGCGCAACCGCGCGCGGCTGAAGTTCCTGGTCGCCGACTGGGGGCCGGAGCGCTTCCGCGAGGTGCTGGAGAACGAATACCTGGGCCGCAAGCTGGTCGACGGCCCCGCCCCCGAGGCGCCCGCGCAGGTGTGGCGCGACCATGTGGGCGTGCGTCCGCAAAAGGGCGGCGGCTTCTACGTGGGCTTCGCCCCGCGCGTGGGCCGGGTCGACGGCGCCACGCTCGGCAAGATCGCCGACCTCGCCGAGCGGCACGGCTCGGACCGGGTGCGCACCACGGTCGAGCAGAAGATGCTCATCCTGGACATCGCCGAGGACAAGGTCGCCTCGCTCAAGGAGGGCCTGGAGGCGCTCGGCCTGCGGGTGGACCCGAGCCCGTTCCGGCGCGGCACGATGGCCTGCACCGGCATCGAGTTCTGCAAGCTGGCGATCGTGGAGACCAAGGGTCGCGGGATCCGGCTGATCGACGAACTCGAGCAGCGGCTGCCGGAGTTCGACCAGCCGATCACGATCAACATCAACGGTTGCCCGAACGCGTGCGCCCGGATCCAGGTCGCCGACATCGGCCTCAAGGGCCAGTTGGTGCTCGACGACGACGGCGAGCAGGTCGAGGGCTACCAGGTGCACCTGGGCGGCGGGCTCGGCCTGGACCCCGGGTTCGGGCGCAAGATCCGCGGCCTCAAGGTGACCTCGGCGGGCCTGGCCGACTACATCGAACGCGTGCTGCGCCGCTTCCAGGAGCAGCGCGCCGAGGGCGAGCGCTTCGCCCAGTGGGCCGTGCGCGCGGCCGACGCGGACCTGTCGTGAGCGCCGCCGGCGGCGCCGAGCCGGGCCAACGGGCCGTCCCGTTCTACTGCCCCTTCTGCGGCGACGAGGACCTTCGTCCGCACGAGGAGGGACACGGCACCTGGCTGTGCTCGGCGTGCCGGCGGGCGTTCTCGCTGAAGTTCCTGGGTCTGGTCTTCCCGCAGAAGCACGGCCCCGACAAGCACGACCGGTCGATCACACAGGAGGAGGAGCGATGACCGTCACCGAGACCACCGATCTCGAGGCACTCGCGACTCGCGCCGGCCTCGAACTCGAGGACGCCGGCGCGTCGGAGATCCTGGCCTGGACGCACGAGCTGTTCGGCCCGACCTGGTGTGTGACGTCCTCGATGGAGGACGCCGTGGTCGCGCACCTCGCCTCGAAAGTGGCGCCGGGCGTGGACGTGGTCTTCCTGGACACCGGCTACCACTTCCCCGAGACCATCGGCACCCGTGACGCGGTCGCCGCGATCTACGACGTCAACGTGATCACCGTGCACCCGGAGCTGACCGTCGTCCAGCAGGACGCGAAGTACGGTGCCGCGCTGCACGATCGTGATCCCGACGCGTGTTGCGCGATGCGCAAGGTGGCGCCGCTGGAGCGGTCGCTGACGAACTACCGCGCGTGGGCCACCGGACTGCGCCGGGACGACTCGCCGAGTCGGGCGAACACCCCGGTCGTGTCCTGGGACGCGCGCAGGCGCAAGGTCAAGGTCGCCCCGATCGCCCGCTGGACGCAGGAGGACGTGGACGCCTACGTGGCCGAGCACCAAGTCCTGACCAACCCGCTCCTGATGGACGGGTACGCCTCGATCGGCTGCGCGCCGTGCACCCGCCGGGTGGCGCCCGGCGAGGACGCCCGCGCCGGACGATGGGCCGGCAACGGCAAGACCGAGTGCGGGATCCACACATGACCGGCCCGATACGCACCACGGCACCGTGCTCGACGAAGACGAAGGAGGGGTTGGCGTGACCACGACGATCGACAAGGGCACCGCACCCGGAGCCCTGACCCACCTGGACGCGTTGGAAGCCGAGTCCGTGCACATCTTCCGCGAGGTCGCGGGCGAGTTCGAGAAGCCGGTGATCCTGTTCTCCGGCGGCAAGGACTCGATCGTGATGCTGCACCTGGCGCGCAAGGCGTTCTGGCCCGCGCCGGTCCCCTTCGCGCTCCTTCATGTCGATACCGGGCACAACTTCCCCGAGGTCATCGAGTATCGCGACCGCGTGGTGGCCGAGCACAACCTGCGGCTGCACGTGGCGAACGTGCAGGAGTTCATCGACAACGGCCGGTTGCGCGAGCGCCCGGACGGCACCCGCAACCCGTTGCAGACCGTGCCGCTCCTGGAGGCGATCGAGTCCAACCGCTTCGACGCGGTGTTCGGCGGCGGTCGGCGGGACGAGGAGAAGGCCCGGGCCAAGGAGCGGGTGTTCTCGCTGCGCGACGAGTTCGGCGCGTGGGACCCGCGCCGGCAGCGGCCAGAGCTGTGGCAGCTCTACAACGGCCGGCACCGCGTGGGCGAGCACGTGCGGGTGTTCCCGATCTCGAACTGGACCGAGCTGGACGTGTGGCAGTACATCGAGCGGGAGAAGATCGCGCTGCCGCGGATCTACTTCTCGCACGAGCGGGACGTCTTCGAGCGCAACGGGATGTGGCTCTCGCCCGGCGAGTGGGGCGGGCCGAAGGCCGACGAGGAGACGGTGCGGCGCGTGGTGCGCTACCGCACGGTCGGCGACATGAGCTGCACCGGCGCCGTCGACTCCCCCGCCACGACGGTGGCGGACGTGATCGCCGAGATCGCGGTGAGCAGGCTGACCGAACGGGGGGCCACGCGCGCGGACGACAAGATGTCCGAGGCCGCGATGGAAGACCGCAAGCGCGAGGGGTACTTCTAGCCATGAGTGGGACATCCGAGATTTCGCCGGACGCCGCGCCGTCCGCGGACGAGCGCGTGGGTCTGCTCCGGCTGGCCACCGCCGGCTCCGTCGACGACGGCAAGTCCACCCTGGTGGGCCGGCTCCTGCACGACTCCAAGTCGGTGCTCACCGACCAGTTGGAGGCGGTCACCCGGGTCAGCAACGAACGCGGCCAGGAGGAGGCCGACCTCGCGCTGCTCACCGACGGCCTGCGGGCCGAGCGCGAGCAGGGCATCACCATCGACGTCGCCTACCGCTACTTCGCCACCGCCAGGCGCCGGTTCATCCTCGCCGACACGCCGGGTCACGTGCAGTACACGCGCAACATGGTCACCGGCGCCTCCACCGCGGAGCTCGCCGTGGTGCTGGTGGACGCGCGCAACGGCGTGGTCGAGCAGACCCGCCGGCACGCGGCCGTCGCGGCGCTGCTGCGGGTGCCGCACGTGGTGCTCGCGGTGAACAAGATGGACCTGGTCGACTACAGCGAGGAGCGCTTCGCCGAGGTCGCGAACGCGTTCACCGAGTACGCCGAGGCCCTCGGTGTGCCCGACGTGCGCTCGATCCCGGTCTCCGCGCTGCGCGGCGACAACGTGGTGGACCCCAGTTCGCACATGGACTGGTTCTCCGGGCCGACCCTGCTGGAGTACCTGGAGACGGTGCCGGTGGAGAGCGACCCGACGCTGGAACCGGCGCGCTTTCCGGTGCAGTTCGTGCTGCGGCCGCAGTCGGACGACGAGTACCGCGACTACCGGGGCTACGCCGGCCAGGTCGCCTCCGGGGTGTTCCGCGAGGGCGACGAGGTCGTGGTGCTGCCGTCCGGGCAGCGCACCTCGGTCGCGGGTATCGACCGGCTCGGCGTCTCGGTGCGCCAGGCCCGGCAGGGCGAGTCGATCACCCTGCGGCTGGCCGACGACGTGGACGTCTCGCGCGGCGACCTGATCGCGCCGGTGGACTCGGCACCACTGCCCACCCAGGACGTCGAGGCCACCGTGTGCCACGTCGCCGACCGCCCGCTGCGCGCCGGCGACCGGGTCCTGCTCAAGCACACCACGCGCACGGTCAAGGCGATCGTCAAGGACATCGCCTACCGCCTGGACCTGAACGCCCCGATCGACGGCGTGCTGGGGCACGAACGCCACCTGACCGAACTGCGGGCCAACGACATCGCGCGCGTCGTCCTGCGCACCGCGCAGCCGCTCGCGCTCGACGACTACGCCGTCGGTCGCCGTACCGGCTCCTTCCTGTTGATCGACGAGGCCGACGGCTCGACGCTCACCGCCGGCATGGCCGGCGCCGCGTTCTCCGCGCCGGGTCGATGTCACGGCTGACTCGATCGCGGGTGTGACCACCCGCTTTTGACGCTCCGTCAGTTGTACCGAGACATCGTCCGCCGCCGTCCAGCACACACGTCGTCCCGGCCCGCGCACAACGGCGCGGGCCCGAGGGAAGGTCCCCGCATGTCCGTTTTCAGGACAAACCGTCGTAGATCCCTCCGTACCGGCTTCACCGCCGCCCTCCTCCTGCCGCTGCTCGCGATGTCCGCGTGCGGCTACGGCGAGGACAAGCAGGACGGCAAGAAGAACACGCCGGCCGCGGGCGCGGCGCCGGCATCCGGTGGCGCCAAGGCGGGCACCTCGGCCTCGCAGATCCGACTCGGCTTCTTCGCCAACGTCACCCACGCGACGCCGCTGATCGGTCTGAACGAGGGCTTCTTCGCGAAGGAGCTGGGGACCACCGAGATCAAGCCGCAGGTGTTCAACGCCGGACCGGCCGCGATCGAGGCGCTCAAGGGCGGCTCGATCGATGCGACGTACATCGGCCCGAACCCCTCCATCTCCGGCTTCACCAGCACCAACGGCGAGTTGTTGCGGATCGTGGCCGGCGCCACCTCCGGCGGCGCGTCGCTGGTGGTCAAGCCCGGCATCAACGGACCGGCCGACCTCAAGGGCAAGAAGATCGCCTCGCCGCAGCTCGGCGGCACCCAGGACGTCGCGCTGCGGGCGTGGCTGACCAAGGCCGGCTACAGCGTGGACACCTCCGGCAAGGGCGATGTCAGCGTCGTGCCGACCGACAACGCGCAGACCCTGGCCGCCTTCCAGAAGGGCGACCTGGACGGCGCCTGGTTGCCCGAGCCGTGGGCCACCCGGCTGGTCCTGGAGGCCAACGCCAAGGTCCTGGTGGACGAGCGCACGCTGTGGCCCGACGGCAAGTTCGTCACCACCGACCTGATCGTGTCCACCAAGTTCCTCAAGGACCACCCGGACACCGTCGAGGCGCTGCTCAAGGGTCAGGTCGCGGCGAACGACTGGGCCGCGAGCAACCAGGACAAGGCCAAGGCCGCGGTCAACGCGAAGATCGCCGAGTACGCCGGCAAGCCGCTCGCGCAGAATGTGCTCGACACCGCGTGGCCGAACATCGCGATCACCAACGACCCGTTGGCGGCCTCGCTGCAAAAGCTCTCCGACGACGGCGTCGCGGTCGGCGTGACCAAGAAGCTCGACATCCACGGCATCTACGACCTCACCCTGTTGAACAAGGTCCTGGCCGCCGGCGGCAAGCCCGCGGTCTCCGACGGAGGCCTGGGCCCGAAGAAGTAGCGTTCGCGCCGCTTCGGCCCGGGCGACCATGCCCGACCGAGCCCTTCCCCACCCGACGCGCCCACCGAGAGAGGTGATCCGGACATGACCCAGACCATCAGCGAGGCCACGACCAAGGCCACGACCCCTGTCGAGACCGGCTTCGCGGTCCGCCTTGACCAGGTCACCAAGATCTTCGGCCGAGGCGGCGGCACGCCCGTCCTGGACGGCATCGACCTGACCGTCGCCCCGGGCGAGTTCGTCTGCCTCCTGGGCGCGTCGGGCTGCGGGAAGTCCACTCTGCTCAACCTGATCGCGGACCTGGACCGGCCCACCTCGGGCACCATCGAGGTGTCCGGCGACCGCCCCGCGCTGATGTTCCAGGACCACGCGCTGTTCCCGTGGCTGACCGCGGGCAAGAACATCGAACTGGCCCTGAAGCTGCGCGGGGTGCCCCGCGACCGGCGGCGCGCCGAAGCGGACGCGCTGCTGGAGCTGGTCCGGCTCGGCGGCGCGCACAACAAGCGCGTGCACGAGTTGTCCGGCGGCATGCGCCAGCGGGTGGCGCTGGCCCGCGCGCTCGCGCAGGCCGGTGACCTGCTGCTGATGGACGAGCCGTTCGCCGCGCTGGACGCGATCACCCGCGACGTGCTGCACGACGAGCTGACCCGGATCTGGGCGGAGACCGGCCGCTCGGTGGTGTTCGTGACGCACAACGTCCGCGAGGCGGTGCGACTCGCCCAGCGGGTCGTGCTGATGTCCTCGCGCCCGGGTCGGATCGCCCGGGAGTGGAAGATCGACATTCCACAGCCGCGCCGGATCGAGTCCACCGGCGTGTCCGAACTGTCCGTGGAGATCACCGACGAGCTGCGAGGGGAGATCCGCCGCCATGGCCGCGCCTGAATCGACCAGGACCGCCCCCGCGATCGGGGCCGACGCCGAACAGGCGCACGCGGAGGAGGACCTGGCCGGGCTCGAAGCCGGCCTGGACGCGCTGGAGACCTACGAGAAGGAACGCAAGCCCTTCTCCCGGGTCCTGCTGGAGAAGGTGCTCCCGCCGATCCTGGCGATCCTGCTGGTGCTGGCCGCCTGGCAGATCGCCTACTCGATGGAGATCAAGCCCCGCTACGCGCTGCCCAGTCCGCAGGACGTGTGGGACGCGTTCATGGTGCAGTGGAGGAAGGGCACCGTCTTCGAGATCCTGTGGACGAGCCTGTCCCGGGGCATCCTGGGCTTCCTGATCGCGGTCGCCATCGGCACCCCGCTGGGCCTGATCGTGGCCCGGGTGAGCTGGATCCGGGCCGCGATCGGCCCGATCCTCTCCGGTCTCCAGTCACTGCCCTCGGTGGCGTGGGTGCCGCCGGCGGTGATCTGGTTCGGACTGAACAACAGCGCCATCTACGCGGTCGTGCTGCTCGGCGCGGTGCCCTCGATCGCGAACGGCCTGGTGGCCGGGATCGATCAGATCCCGCCGCTGTACCTGCGCGCGGGCCGGGTGCTCGGCGCGCGCGGCCTCAACAGCGTGTGGCACGTCATGCTGCCCGCGTCGCTGCCCGGCTACGTGGCCGGCCTCAAGCAGGGCTGGGCCTTCTCCTGGCGCTCGCTGATGGCCGCGGAGCTGATCGCCGCGGGGCCGGAACTGGGCTCGGGACTGGGCCAATTGATGGACCAGGGACGGGACCTGGGCGACATGCCGATGATGTTGACGGCGGTGTTCATGATCCTGATCGTGGGCATCGGCATCGAGATGCTGGTCTTCACGCCCATCGAACGCCTCGTGCTGCGCCAGCGCGGCCTGGTCCCGGGGAAGTAGCCATGCACCCCTCTCCCCCGCTCCTGGCCGTCGCGCACGGCAGCCGCGACCCTCGGCACGCCGCGGCGATGGCCGCCCTGGCCGGGCGCGTTCGCGCGCTGCGGCCGGGGTTGCGGGTGGAGATCGGCTACCTGGACCACTGCGGCCCGCGCGTACCCGAGCGCCTGGACGAGCTGGCCGACGCCGGCGCGGACGCGGTGGTCGCGGTGCCGCTGCTGTTCACCCCGGCGTTCCACGCCAAGCAGGACGTGCCCGACGTGCTGCGACGCTCGCGCCCGACCGTGCGTCAGGCGGCCACGCTGGCCCCCTCTCCGCTCCTGCTGGCCGCCCTGGACCTGCGCATGCGCGAGGCCGGGGTACGGCCGGGCGACGGCCGCTACGGCGTCGTCCTGGCCACCGCAGGTTCCACCGACCCGGAGGCGAACGCGGTGACCACCATCGTCGCGCGGGAGTGGCGGCGCACCGGTTGGTGCGCCGTGGTCCCCGCGTTCGCCTCCGTCCACCAGGGCTCGACGGTCGGCGCCGCGGTCGCCGACCTGCGCGCGCTGGGCGCCGAGCGGATCGTCGTCGCCTCCTGCATGCTGGCACCGGGCATCCTGCCGGACCGCATTCGCGAGCAGGCCTCGGCGGCGGGCGCCGACCTGATCACCGAGCCGGTCGCGGACACCGACGAGATCGCCCGTTTGGTGCTCGACCGCTACGACGCGGCGCGGCCCGCGCGATCCCGGCTCTCCGCCTGACCCCAGACCGGTACCATCACCGGCGTGATCGACTCGGTGGCCGGCGAACGTTCGGTACTCGTACGCGCGTGCGCGAAGGTCGGGGTGCCGTCCGCCGACGCCACGTTGCTCGCCTTCGGCGAGAACGCGGTGTTCGCGCTGCCCGGCCCGGGCCTGGTGGTCCGGGTCGCGCGCGGGGCGCACATGGCCGAGCGGGCCCGCCGCGAGATCGCGGTCGCGTGCTGGCTCGCCGAACAGGACTTCCCCGCGGTGCGACCGGCGGCCGGCGTCGACCCGCAGCCGGTGACGATCGACGGCCGTCCGGTCACCTTCTGGGAGTTGCTCTCGCCGGCCGAGCGCGAGCCGGACGTCGGCGACCTGGCCAAACTGCTCAAGAAGCTGCACGCGCTGCCCGCGCCGCCGTTCGCGCTGCCCGCCCGGGAGCCGCTCGCGCTCGTGGAGACCTGGCTGGACTCGGCGGACGCCGCGGTGGGGTTGGAGGATCGCCGCTATCTGCTGGCCCGTCGCGACGCGCTGCGGGCGGCCTGCGACGAGCTGACCCCGATGCTGCCGCGCGGCCTGATCCACGGCGACGCGCTGCTGCGCAACGTCGGCGTGCACGGCGGCCGGGCACTGCTGTTGGACTGGGAGACGGTCGCCCACGACCTGCGCGAGTTCGACCTGGTGCCCACCCCGTTGTCCGCGGTGCGCTACGGCCTGCCCGACGGCGCCGAGCGGCGGTTCGCGAAGAAGTACGGCTTCGACATCACCGACTGGCCCGGCTACCCGGTGCTGCGCGACACCCGCGAACTGGCCGCCACCGCCTGGGTCGCCCAGCACGTGCCCGGGAACCCGGCGGCGGAGGAGGAGTTCCACCACCGGGTCCGCACGCTGCGCACCGGCGACCTGGACGCCCGCTGGCACGCGTTCTGAGCGCCGCGGCGCTCACGAGGTGCGCTTGCTGTCCGCCCACTGCTGCTCGAACTCCTCCTGGAACAACGGGTAGAGCCCGCGCACCGCGTCGCCCGCCGCGTCGGCGCGCAGCACGAAGGCGGGCGACTCGATCCCGCGCGCGTGCCGCAGATACGGCTGGACCAGGCCGACGTCGCCGTCCACCAGGTAGGCGCCGAATCGAGGCGCCTCGTCGTACAGCCGGATCTCGATCCGCCTGGGCTCGCGCAGCTTCGAGCGGATCCGGCGCATGTGCAGGATGTTGAGCGTGGTCATCCGGGACAACAGCCCCTTCTTGATGCCCTCGTCCCGCTCGCGCTGCTTCATCGCGTCGCCGGCCGGGTTCAGGAACAACAGCCGCATCTCGCAGCCGCTCGCGCCCAGCCGGGCGAGATCGCGCCCGGAGTAGTTCTGGCACAGCAGGTTCAGCGACACGCCCATCGCGTCGATCCCGCGCGCGCCGTCCACCAGGTCGGCGAACGGCAACCGGCGTTGCAGCGCCGAGCGGTCCTGGAAGACCCCGACCACGTCCGCGTAGCGCCCGGCGAACAGCTCCTCCACCGCGTCCAGTGCCAGCCTGCGGTCGCCCCGATCGGCGAGCGGACCGTCCAGCATCGCCAGCACCCGCAGGCACGCGCGTTCGACCTGGGCCAGCACGTCCGGCGACAACACCCGGTTGCGGGCCACGATGTGCCGGCCGATCTCGACCTCTTCCAGGGCGCGTTCCAGCTTGCGCCGGTCCGGCAGGAACGGTTCGAAGCACCACCAGTTGCGCACCATCAGCTCGCGCAGTTGCGGCAGGGTCAGGAACGCGATCAGTTCGTCGTCGGCCGGGTCCACGATGTATCCGCGCCGGCGGCTCATCTCCCGTACGGCCTCGGCGCGCTCCACCCATTCGTTCTGCGTGTTGCCGGCCGCGGCCAGCACCCAGGCGCCGTCGTCGTGCGGGTGTTCGCCGGGGCCGTAGACCGGGATCAGCACCGCGCCGATCACCGCGCGAAGCCGCTGTTCGATCAGGTTCAGGTACACGTACGCCCGGCCCGCCCGGCGGGCCCGCAGCAGCGCGCCGGCCCAGTCCTCCTCGGTCCAGGTGAGCGTCGCGGGGTCTATCCCGGGCATCGGGTCGGGCGGGCCGGAGCCGTCCAGGACGGCGGTGTCGACGGCCGCGTGCCGGGGACCGGGCAGCGCTCCCGGGTCGATCGCGAACGAGCCGGTGTCGGTGAGCCCGGCCGTCCCGGCCGAGGACTCGCCGTCGGGGTAGGGGGCGTACGGATCCGGGAAGGTGTCACCGCCGCCGCCCGGCATCGGGCCGCCCAGGTCACCGAAGCCGGTCGTACTCGTCCCCTCCGCAGGATCCTCGGTCGTCGAGGGTGGCGAGCTGGACTCCCGATCGGCCATCGCGTCCCATCCGTTCGTCGTCGAGCCGGAACCGAACGAGCGTATAGCGAAACCCGGGAGCCTCGGGGGGCCCGCGCGGGCCGGGTCGGATACCCCGTTCGAGTGATGAAGCCGCCCGGATTACCCGGATGGCGTAAGGCGATTGGGGGGACTCGACGTGCTCTGGCAACTTCTGCCCAGCGGCACGACGGCGTCCCGGAACAATTGCCGGATGGGAGAGGGTCTTCCCTCCACCTGTTCCGCGACGCAACCGGGAAGGATCGACGATCCGTCTCATGCGGCAGGAACCGTGGCACCCAGGAGGTCGTCATGTTGGCCACGAACAGCAGGATCCCGGCGGGACGAAACGGCGCCGAGGACGATTTCGCCAAGTACCGCGACGTGGTCGCGGACATCTTCGCCCACCACCGACGGACCACCGTCGCGGACACGGACGAGGCCGGATGCTCGTGCGGCGGCCCGTGGCCGTGCCGGGACGAGATGCTCGCGGCCGAACTGCTCGACTGGATCTGATCGTTCCGATCGAAACCGATCGGGGTCGACGGCGCGCACGACCACCGCCCCGGGCCGGAATTCCACCCGACCGGGGGACGCCGAAGCGGATCTCGCACATGGATGCGGTTCGGTACGGGAGACTGCAAGCTGCCGAAGCACGATCCGCGACAAAGCAGGTTGCTCATGCAGGTCTGGCCCGGTCATCCGTATCCGCTCGGCGCCACGTACGACGGCGCCGGCACCAACTTCGCGGTCTTCTCGGAGGCCGCCGAACGCGTCTGGTTGTGCCTCCTCGACGAGGACGGCGCCGAGCGACGTGTCGAGCTGCGCGAGGCCGACGCGTTCGTCCGGCACGCCTACCTGCCCGGGATCCAGCCCGGGCAGCGGTACGGCTACCGCGTCCAGGGCCCGTTCGACCCGGCCTCGGGCGCCCGGTGCAACCCGAACAAGCTGCTGCTCGACCCGTACGCGAAGGCGATGTGCGGCGAGGTGCACTGGCACGAGTCGATGTACGGCTACTCGTTCGAGCACCCGGATCTGATGAGCACCACCGACTCCGGGCCGCACACGATGGCCTCGGTGGTGATCAACCCGTACTTCGACTGGGGCGACGACCGGCCGCCGCGCACCGAGTACCACGACACGGTGATCTACGAGGCGCACGTGCGCGGGCTGACCCGCACCCATCCCGGGCTGCCCGAGGAGATCCGCGGCACCTACGCGGGCATGGCGCACCCGGCGGTGATCGAGCACCTGGTGAGCCTGGGCGTGACCGCGATCGAACTGATGCCGGTGCACCAGTTCGTCCAAGACCACCGACTGTCCGACCTGGGCATGCGCAACTACTGGGGCTACAACACGATCGGCTTCTTCGCGCCGCACGCGGCCTACTCGTCCACGGGCGAACGCGGTCAGCAGGTCCAGGAATTCCGCTCGATGGTCAAGGCGCTGCACGCGGCGGGCATCGAGGTGATCCTGGACGTGGTCTACAACCACACTGCCGAGGGCAACCACCTCGGTCCCACGCTGTCCTTCCGCGGCCTGGACAACGCCTCCTACTACCGGCTCGCCGACGACAAGCGCTACTACCTGGACACCACCGGAACCGGCAACAGCCTGTTGATGCGCAGCCCGCACGTGCTCCAGTTGATCATGGACTCGCTGCGCTACTGGGTCACCGACATGCACGTGGACGGCTTCCGCTTCGATCTCGCGGCCACCCTGGCCCGGCAGTTCCACGAGGTGGACCGGCTGTCCTCGTTCTTCGACCTGGTCCAGCAGGACCCGGTGGTGTCCCAGGTCAAGCTGATCGCCGAACCGTGGGACGTGGGCGAGGGCGGCTACCAGGTGGGCAACTTCCCACCGCTGTGGACCGAGTGGAACGGCAAGTACCGTGACACCGTGCGCGACTTCTGGCGCGGCGAGGAACGCACGCTGGCCGAGTTCGGCTCGCGGCTGACCGGCTCCTCCGACCTGTACCAGGACGACGGCCGGCGGCCGATCGCCTCGATCAACTTCGTCACCTGCCACGACGGCTTCACGCTGCACGACCTGGTGTCCTACAACGACAAGCACAACGCGGCCAACCACGAGGACAACCGGGACGGCGAGAGCCACAACCGGTCCTGGAACCACGGCGTCGAGGGCGAGACGGACGATCCGGACGTACTCGCGCTGCGGGCCCGCCAGCAGCGCAACTTCATCGCCACCGTGCTGCTGTCCCAGGGCGTGCCGATGATCGCGCACGGCGACGAGTTCGGCCGCACCCAGCGGGGCAACAACAACGTCTACTGCCAGGACAACGAACTCGCGTGGGTGAAGTGGCCGGAAGGCGAGGAGCCCGACCAACTGGAGTTCATGCGGATGATGACCCGGCTGCGGGCCGAGCACCCGGTGTTCCGGCGCCGGCGCTTCTTCCACGGCAGGTCGGTCCAGGGCACCCACGACGAACTCACCGACATCGCCTGGTTCACGCCCACCGGCGAGGAGATGTCCGACAGCGACTGGTGGGCGGCGGCGGCCAAGTCGGTCGCGGTCTTCCTCAACGGCAACGCCATCTCCGAGCCCGACCCGCGCGGCCAGAAGATCACCGACGACTCGTTCCTGCTCCTGTTCAACGCCTCGCACGAGGCCGAGGAGTTCACCATCCCCGACGGTCTGGGCAAGACCTGGACGGTCGTGGTCGACACCGCCGACGACAAGACCACGATGCACGAGCCCAAGACCCGCGCGACCGTCGAAGGCGGCTCGTGCCAACCGGTCCAGGCCCGCTCGCTGGTGGTGCTGCAACGGCCCTGACCGGGCCCGCGCGTACGCGTCGGTGCCCCCGGCGCTCGACCGGGGGCGCGGCCCGTCGAGCCGGCCCCTCGCCCTCGCCCGTCGAACCCGCCGACGCGCGTCCGATCAGGTTTCACCACCCCGGCGGGTGGTAGCGCGTGGTCCTCCGGGGAAGCTTGTCCGCATGACCTCGTCGCCTTCGCGTGTCCCCAGCGGCACCTACCGGCTGCAACTGCAACCCGCCTTCGGGTTCGCCGACGCCGCCGCCGCCGTGCCCTACATCGCCTCGCTCGGGGTGAGCCACCTGCACCTGTCGCCCATCCTGCAGGCGGTACCCGGGTCCACCCACGGCTACGACGTGATCGACCACTCGCGCGTGTCCGCCGACCTGGGCGGCGAGGACGGCCTGCGCGAGCTCGCCGCCTCGGCCGCCGCGCACGGCCTGGGCATCGTGGTGGACATCGTGCCCAACCACATGGCGGTGCCCACCCCCGAGTCGCTCAACAGGCCGCTGTGGGAGACCCTGCGGGACGGGCCGGACTCGCCCTACGCCCGCTGGTTCGACATCGACTGGACGCGGCACGACGGCCGGGTACTGCTGCCCGTGCTCGGCGGACCCGTCGAGGAGGTCGCCGACGAGCTGGTCGTGGACGGCGACGTGCTGCGCTACCACGACCACGAGTTCCCGCTCCGGGCCGGCACCGACAAGCTCGCGCTCGGGGAACTGCTCGCCGCGCAACACTTCGAACTCGCGCATTGGCGACGCGCGGACACCGAGCTCAACTACCGCCGGTTCTTCACCATCGCGGGCCTGATCGGGCTGCGCCAGGAGGACGACGAGGTCTTCTCGGCCACCCACGAGACCATCCTGCGGCTGCTCAACGAGGGCCTGGTGCACGGGCTGCGGATCGACCACCCGGACGGGCTCGCCGACCCGCGCGCGTACCTGGACCGGCTGCGCGCCGCCGCGCCGAACGCGTGGATCGTGGTGGAGAAGATCCTCGCCGACGACGAGCGGCTCGCCGACGACTGGGCCTGCGACGGCACCACCGGATACGACGCGCTGCGCCGGGTGGACTCCTTGTTCACCGACCCCGAGGGCGCCGAGCCGCTGCGCGCGCTGCACCGCGAGCAGACCGGCGTCCGGGAGGGCTTCGACTATCTCGCGCAGGAGGCCAGGGCCGAGGTGCTCGACGGTGGGCTGGCCACCGAGTTCGCCCGGCTGCGACGAGCCCTGGACCGACTCGAACCGATCGCCGGCGCCGGCGACATCGGCCGCGCGCTGCCGCCGCTGCTGGCCGCGTTCCCCACCTACCGCCCCTACCCCGGCGGCGGCCCCGCATCGATCGCGGCGATGGCCCGCGCCCTCACCGGCGTCCCCGGCCAGGTCTCCGAAGCGGCCCGGGAGATCGCCGAACTCGCGCTGGCCGACGGCGAGTTCGGCACCCGCTTCGGCCAGGTGGCGGCGGCGCTCGCGGCCAAGGGAGTCGAGGACCGCGCGTTCTACCGTTGGTACGGCCTGACTTCGCTGAACGAGGTCGGCGGCGCGCCGGACGCGATCGGCCTGGACATCGCCGGCTTCCACGCCGCGTGCGCGCGGATGTCGCCGACCACGATGACCACGCTGAGCACCCACGACACCAAGCGCAGCGAGGACGTGCGGGCCCGGCTCGCGGTGCTGGCCGAGGTCCCCGAGGACTGGGCCGAGCGGGTGCACACGTGGAACGACTGGTCCCGGCCGCACCGCTCCGAGTTCCGCTTCGGGCCGGACGGCTACGACACCTACCTGCTGTGGCAGACCCTGGTCGGCGCGTGGCCGCTGAGCCCCGACCGGGCGGTCGCCTACCTGCGCAAGGCGATGCGCGAGGCGGCCCGGGCCACCACCTGGACCGACCCGAACCCCGACTACGAACAGGCGAGCGAGGCGTTCGTGCGCGCCGTCCTGGCGGACGAGGAACTCACCGCCGACATCGCCGAATTCGTCACCGACCTGGACCGCCCCGCACGCGCCGTCTCGCTCGGTGCCAAGCTGGTCCAGCTCACCATGCCGGGCGTGCCGGACGTCTACCAGGGCGGCGAACTGGCGCTGTACACCCTGGTCGACCCGGACAACCGGGCCCCGGTCGACTTCGGCCGCGAGCACGGCCCGCTGGACGCGCTCAAGTTCAAGGTCACCTCGGCCGCGCTGCGGCTGCGGCGCGAGCACCCGACCTGGTTCGCCGGCGCCTACGAGCCGCTGCTCGCGCGCGGCAAGGAGGCCGACTACGCGATCGCGTTCGTGCGCGGCGGCGAGGCGATCACCGTGGCGACCCGACTGCCGGCCGGTCTCGCGGCCAAGGGCGGCTGGGGCGGCGCACTGCTCCCGCTGCCGCCGGGCCGCTGGGTCGACGCGCTCACCGGCGACACCTACACCGGCCAGGCCCGGCTGCGGCACATCCTGGAGAACCTGCCGGTGGCCCTGCTCACCCGCGGCTGAACCGGCCGCACCGCGCTCGCGGCGCCTCGCATCCGCCGCCACCCGTCGCCACGTTCGCCCGCACGTTCCCGGAAAGGACACAACCATCGTGGTCAGGTTCGAGGTCTGGGCTCCGAAAGCGTCGTCCCTCGACGTCGTCGTCGACGGCCGGCGCAAGCCGATGCGGGACGCGAACCGGCCCGGGTGGTGGCAGGCGGACGTGCCGGCCGCGGTGCACGGGAGCGACTACGCGTTCGTGATCGACGGCAGCACACCGCTGCCCGATCCGCGCTCGCCGTGGCAACCCCAGGGTCCGGACGGCCCGAGCCGGGTGGTGGACCACGCCGCGTACGCGTGGGCCGACCAGGCCTGGACCGGCCGGCCGCTGCCCGGCGCGGTGGTCTACGAGCTGCACATCGGCACCTTCACCGTCGAGGGCACCTTCGCGGCGGCGATCGAGCGGCTCGGGCACCTGGTCGACCTGGGCGTCACGCACGTCGAGGTGATGCCCGTGTCCGCCTTCCCGGGCAAACACGGGTGGGGCTACGACGGCGTGTGCCCCTGGGCGGTGCACGAGCCCTACGGCGGCCCGGAGGGCCTCAAGCGCTTCGTGGACGCCTGCCACAACCACGGCCTGGGCGTGATCCTGGACGTGGTGCACAACCACCTGGGGCCGTCCGGGAACCACCTGCCGCGCTTCGGGCCCTACTTCACCGACCGCTACAAGACGCCGTGGGGCTGGGCGGTCAACCTGGACGGCCCCGGCTCCGACGAGGTGCGCGCCTACCTGGTCGCCAGCGCGCTGATGTGGCTGCGCGACTATCACGTGGACGGGCTGCGGCTGGACGCGGTGCACGCGCTCGCGGACAACCGCGCGGTGCCCTTCCTCGAGGAGTTGTCCGAGGCGGTGGACAAGCTCGCCGCCTCGACCGGCCGGCCGCTGTTCCTGATCGCCGAGTCGGACCTGAACGACCCGCGCGTGGTCACCCCGCGCGAGAGCGGCGGGATGGGCGTCCAGGCCCAGTGGAGCGACGACTTCCACCACGCGCTGCACTCCCTGCTCACCGGCGAACGGCAGGGCTACTACGGCGACTTCGGGTCCATGGGCACGCTCGCCAAGACGCTCACCCGGGTCTGGCTGCACGACGGCACGTGGTCCTCGTTCCGCGAGCGCACGCACGGCCGCCCGGTGCCGACCTCGCGGATGCCCGCGTACCGCTTCCTGGGCTACCTGCAAACCCACGACCAGGTCGGCAACCGGGCCACCGGCGACCGGATCTCGGCCACGCTGCCGCCGGCGCTGCTGGCCGCGGGCGCGGCGCTGGTGCTGACCTCGCCGTTCACCCCGATGTTGTTCATGGGCGAGGAGTGGGGCGCGTCCACGCCGTGGCAGTACTTCACCGACCACACCGATCCCGCGCTGGCGGAGGCGGTGCGGGGCGGGCGCCGCGCCGAGTTCGCCTCGCACGGCTGGGACGCCGCGCAGATCCCGGACCCGCAGTCGCCACAGACCGTGCGCGACTCGTGCCTGGACTGGGACGAGCGCGAGCGCGCCCCGCACGCGGCACTGCTGGCCTGGTACAAGCGGCTGATCGCGCTGCGCCGGGAGTGGGAGAACCTGACCGATCCGGACCTGACCCGGGTGCAGGTCAGCTTCGAGGAGACCGCCGGCTGGCTGATGGTGCACCGGGGCGCGTTCCGTACGGCGGTCAACCTCGCCGAGCAGCCCGCGACGCTGCCGATGGGCACCGGAGCGGCCGAGATCGTCGCGGCCTGGGACGACCGCGCGGAGATCCGCCGGGGCCTGGTCGGCACCACGCTGCGCCTGCCCGCGACCTCGGTCGCGGTGGTACGCGTGGGGTCACGCTAGAACCGTCGGCGTGCGCGCGGGTCGTCCCGGATCCGATCCGACCCGCGCGCGATCGTGCTCACGTGTCGAGCAGCCGCTTGCGCTCCGCCTCGACGTCGAAGGTGCCCGGCGGGTACCGCGGGTCCACCTCGGTGAGGTGCTCCAGCAGCAGCCGGCTGATCGCCCAGTTGCGGTACCACTTGCGATCCGAGGGGACCACGTACCAGGGAGCCGCGTCGAGGTCGCACTTCTCCAACGCCGCTTCGTAGGCCGCTCGGTACTGCGGCCACACCGCGCGCTCGTCGATGTCCGCCGGGTTGAACTTCCAGTGCTTGTCCGGGTTGTCCAGCCGCGCGAGCAGGCGCACCTTCTGCTCCTCGGGCGAGATGTGCAGAAAGACCTTGACCACGGTCACCTCGTCCTTGGCCAGCCCCTGCTCGAACCGGTTGATCGCGCCGTAGCGGCGCGCCCACACCTGCCGCGGGACCAGGTTGCGCACGCGCGCGATCAGCACGTCCTCGTAGTGCGAGCGGTCGAACACACCGATCAGACCGGGTCCCGGCAGGTGGTTGCGGATCCGCCACAGGAACGGGTGCCCGAGCTCTTCCTCGGTCGGCGCCTTGAACGCGTGGATGTGGCAGCCGGACGGGTTGAACTGGCCGATCACGTGCTTGACCGTGCCGCCCTTGCCGGAGGTGTCCATGCCCTGGACCACCAGCAACACCCGGCGCCGCGCACCGCCGGCCACTGCCTGCGCGTACAACTTCTCCTGGAGTTCGGCCAGTCGCGGGCCCATCGCGGCGATGTCGGCCAGCGCGTCCGCCTTGTCGCCGGTGAAGGCCGGGGTCGCGCGCGGGTCGATCGTGCTCAGGTCGACGGGGCCGCCGGTCGGGCGCAGCGCGGCCCGGACGGACGGTATGTCGGTCCGGGGACGATCGGGGACGTGGACGGGCCGCTCGGCGACGACCCGAAGCCGGGGCGGCCCGGCCGCGGGCTCGACGGCGTTCGGGGCCTCGGCCCGCTCCTCGACGAGCGTCTCGAGTTCGACCGCTTCGAGCCCGACCGCCGCCGGGCCGCCCGCTTCGAGCCCACCGGATTCGAGCCCACCCGTGGGGAAGCCGAGTGCCTCGGCGGCGGCGCGCTCGGCCTCGGCCCGCTCGGCCGCCTGCTTGGCGGCCTTCTTCGCGCGCTTCCCGGCCGCCTTCGCGGCCTCGGCCGCCTCGGCCGCTTCGCGCTCGGCCGCGGCCTCCCGGGCCTTGGCGGCCTTCTTGTCCGCCTTGCGGGCCGCCTTGGCCTGCTCGGCAAGGCGCTCACGCTCGGCCTTCAGCGCCTTCTCGGCCTTCGTGGCCTTCGGGGCCTTCGGGGCCTTTGTGGCTTCGGCAGGCTTACCGGCCTTCTGCGTCTTCTCGGCCTTCGGCACCTTGGCACCCTTGGCGCCCTTGGCGGCAGCCTTGGCCGCCTTCGCGGCGGTCCTGCCCTCCGGTGTCTCGCCCAAGCCCACCGGGGCTTGCCCCTTCGAGTCCCGGTCGGCCCTGCCGGCACTCTTGCGTTCGGCCTTCTTCGCCATGCGTTGCCTCCGCGTCGTCGGGACCCGGCTCCGATGATGCCTCACCCGCATACCGGTCGCCCACGGACAACACCCGCGCGGCGCACGGCCGATCCCGGGCCTCACGCGGCGGCTTCGGTCAGTGCGTCGGGACGCGCCCCGCGCCGTCGCGCGCCATCGCCACCAGGCGCGATACCGCGCGCAGGTACTTCTTGCGATAGCCGCCGGCCAGCATCTCCTCGGTGAACAACTCGTCGAACGGCACACCCGAGGCGACGATCGGCAGTTCCCGGTCGTACATCCGGTCCGCGAGCACCACCAGGCGCAGCGCGGTCGCCTGGTCCCCGACCGGGCGCACACCACGCCAGAAGATCCCGGTGACGCCGTCGAGCATCGCGCCGTAGCGGCTGGGGTGCACGCCGGCCAGGTGGGCGAGCAGATCGGGGAAGTCGTCGAGCGCGGCGCCGTCGGGCGCAACCTCGGCAGCAGCGCCGACCATGTCGTCCTCGACCGGCGTGGGCGCGGCGGGCAGGCCGCGGTGCCGGTAGTCCTCGCCGTCGATGCGCAGCGCCTCGAAGCGCGCGGACAGTCCCTGTATCTCGCGCATGAAGTCCTGCGCGGCGAATCGCCCCTCGCCGAGCTTGTCCGGCAGCGTGTTCGAGGTCGCGGCCAGCTTGACGCCCGCGTCGGCCAGCTTGCCGAGCAGCGTGGAGACCAGGACGGTGTCGCCCGGGTCGTCCAGCTCGAACTCGTCGATGCACAACAACCGGTGCCCGGACAGCGCCTCGACGGTGTGGCGGAAGCCCAGCGCACCGACCAGGTTGGTCAGCTCGACGAACGTGCACAGCGACTTGGGCCCGGGGGCGGCGTGCCACAGGGACGCGAGCAGGTGCGTCTTGCCGACGCCGTAACCGCCGTCGAGGTAGATCCCGCTCGGGCCGGTCACCCGCTCGCGGCGGAACCAGCGTCGCTTCCCGTTCCCGCCGTCGCCGTTGAGCTCGGCGGCGAACCGCTCCAGGCGCACCACGGCCGCGGCCTGCCCGGGCTGGTTCGGATCGGGGATGTAGGTATCGAAGCGCACGTCGCCGAAGCGCGGCGGCGGAACCATCTCGGCGACGAGACGGTCGGCGGGGACGCTGGGCTGACGCCGGGTGAGCGACACGACGTGGGGCACGGACACGATCATCAAGCCTACGACGCGTGCAAAACTCGGTCGCATGCGCCGTCTCCTTCCTGTGCCCAGCGCCCCCGCCGAGCCCGACGTCGACCTCGTCGAGGCGTACGCCTATCCGCCCGGTCGGACCTGGCTGCGGGCGAACATGGTGGCCAGCCTGGACGGCGCCGCACAGGCCCCCGACGGCCTGTCGGCGGGCCTGTCCTCACCGGCGGACAAGCGCGTGTTCGGCGTGCTGCGCGGACTGGCCGACGTGATCGTGGTGGGCGCGTCCACGGTGCGCAACGAGGGCTATCGGCCGCCGCGGCCCAAGCCCGCCTACGCCGCCGCGCGGGCCGCCGCCGGGCAGCTCCCGGCACCGGTGATCGCGGTCGTCTCGCGCAGCCTGGCCATCGACTTCACCAGCCCGCTGTTCACCGAGGCGATCACCCCGACCATCGTGATCACCTGCGAGAACGCCCGGCCGGAGGGCCTGGCGGCGGCGGCCGAGTACGGCGACGTGCTCCGGGCCGGACGGGACGGAGTGGACTTCGCGAGCGCCCTGGACGCGCTGGCCGCGCGCGGGCTGACCCGCCAGCTCACCGAGGGCGGTCCGCACGTACTGGCCCAGATCGCCGCGTGCGGTCGGCTGGACGAGCTGTGCCTGACCGTGAGCCCGCTGCTGACCGCGGGCCCCTCCGATCGCATCCTGGCGGGCCCCGGACTGACCGGCGGGTTGTCGATGCGCCCGATCTCGCTGCTGGAGGAGGACGGGTCGCTGTTCGCCCGCTACGTCCGCCCCTGAGTGATCGTCCCGGGCGTCCCCGGGCACTCCCGAGTGGTCGCAGGCGGTAGCGGAGCGGTCACCGGGCGGTCGCGGGGCGGTCGCCCATCGGGAGAGTGGGAGGGTGGTCTCCCGGGCAGACGGGGCTCAGACACCGGCCCGGCGGCCGGCTCACGTGGATCAAGGGAGTGTTGCGTGTACACGATCGTGCTGCTCGTCGAAAAGGTCCTGAACGAGGCGGACGTCAAGTTCGTGACCAGCCTGCACGAGGGCGTCGAGACCTCCTTCGTGGTGGTCCTGCCCGGCAAGGCCGACCATCGCAAGCTGCTCCAGGCGCTGGACGACGTGGCGCTGGTCCGGCTGGACGAGGCCGCCGAGGACATCGAGGACCGGCCCGGCCCGGACGACGGCGCGAACGCGGCCCGGCGCACCCTGGAGGCGAGCGTGGCGGCGCTGCGCGCGATCGGCGCGAACGCGGTCGGCGAGACCACCCCCGGGCGCGACCCGCTGGACACGCTCAAGCAGATCGTCGAGCGGCACGACGCCGACGAGGTGATCGTGCTCACCGACCCGCACTTCATCGAAGAGGTCTTCCACCGCGATTGGGCCTCGCGCGCCCGGCAGAACGTGGGTGTCCCGGTGCTCAAGCTCTTCGCACACGATCTGGGCTGACACAATCGCGGGGAGCCCGCGCCGAACCGCTCGGGTCCCACGACCCGAAGGAGCCCGCTTCATGGCACCCCCCGCCGAGCCCGTCGACCTCGGCAGCCCGTTCTTCGTCGGCATCGGTGGCGCCGGCATGTCCGGGCTCGCCAAGATCCTCGCGATCCGCGGGGCACGGGTGTCCGGCAGCGACGCCAAGGACTCCACGCAGGTGCTCGCGCTGCGCCAGCTCGGCTGCGCGGTGCACGTGGGGCACGACGCGGCCAACGTCGCCGACGACGTGACCTGTGTGGTCGTGTCGTCCGCGATCCGCGAGAGCAACCCCGAACTGGTGGTCGCCCGCGAGCGCGGCATCCCGATCGTGCACCGCGCGGACGCGCTCGCGCGGCTGATGGACGGGCGCCGCTCGGTGGCCGTCGCCGGCACGCACGGCAAGACCACCACGACCAGCATGCTCGCGGTCGGCCTGACCTCGCTGGGTCTGGACCCGTCCTTCGCGATCGGCGCCGACCTCAACGAGGCGGGCAGCAACGCGCATCACGGCTCCGGCAACATCTTCGTGGCCGAGGCGGACGAGAGCGATCGCAGCTTTCACAAGTACGCGCCCGAGGTAGCCGTCGTCCTCAACGTCGAGTTGGACCACCACGCCAACTACGGCTCGCTGGAGGACGTCCTGGAGGCGTTCGAGATCTTCGCCGCCCGGATCGTGCCCGGCGGCACCCTGGTGCTGTCCGCCGACGACGCCGGCGCGCTCACCCTGCGCGAGCGGCTCGCGGTGTCCCTGCCGGCGCTGAACGTGGTCACCGTCGGCGAGCGCGAGAACGCGGACCTGCGCCTGGTGGAGATCGAGTCGCTCGGTCTGAGCAGCCGGGTCACCGTGCGCGGCAAGGCCGCCGGCGGCGAGCTGGGCTTCACCGTCGCGGTGCCCGGCCGGCACAACGCCTCCAACGCGGTGATGGCGCTCGCGGTCGGCCTGGCGCTGGGCGTCGAGCCGCAGCGGATGGCCGAGGGTCTGGGCAACTACCAGGGCGTGCGCCGCCGCTTCCAGCTCAAGGGCGAGGAGAGCGGCATCCGGGTGATCGACTCGTACGCGCACCACCCCACCGAGATCGCCGCCGACCTGGCCACCGCGCGCGGCGCGGTGGGCGCCGGCCGGGTGATCGCGGTCTACCAGCCGCACCTGTTCAGCCGCACACAGCAGCTCGGCGTCGAGATGGGCCGCGCGCTGGCCGCCGCCGACATCGCGGTGGTGATGGACATCTACGCCGCCCGCGAGGACCCGCAGCCCGGCGTGACCAGCAACATCATCGCGCACGCCGCGCTGGACAACGGCGGCTTGGTGCGCACCGAGCACAGTTGGTCCGACGTCGCGGGTTCGGTGGCCGGCCTGGCCCGGCCCGGCGACCTGATCCTGACCATGGGCGCGGGCGACGTCACGCTGCTCGGCCCGGAGATCCTGGACGCGATCCGCGACCGCGCCAACGCCCCGCGCTGAGCCCCGGCCTGCCCGGGTCGGGCATCCCGCGGTGCCGCGACGTCCCCGAGGGGAACGTCGCGGCACCGTTGCGTGTTGGATGTGAACATGGCCTACGAAATCGAGAAGACCGACGACCAGTGGCGGGCCGAGCTGTCCCCCGAGGAGTTCCGGGTGCTGCGCCGGGCGGGCACCGAGCGCGCCTGGACGGGCGAGTACACCGAGACCAAGACGACCGGCGTCTACCGCTGTCGGGCGTGCCGGGCCGAGCTGTTCCGCTCCGACACCAAGTTCGACAGCCACTGCGGGTGGCCGTCCTTCTACGCGCCGCTGGCCGAGGACCGGGTCGAGTACATCGAGGACTCCTCGATGGGCATGACCCGTGTCGAGGTGCGCTGCAAGAGCTGCGGCTCGCATCTGGGACACGTCTTCGAGGGCGAGGGCTACGGGACGCCGACCGACCAGCGCTACTGCATCAACTCCATCTCGCTGACCCTGGAACCCGACCCGGCGGTCTGACCCGCGCCGCCGCGGCCTTCCCGGCCGCGGCACCGTCCTCGTCCTCGTCCTCGTCGGCGGGGGTCGCGCGCGGCGCGCGTCAAACGTGCTTTCGGGCGGTGCGGCAAAGGTCACATCGCCCCACACGGACCGTGTTCGTCCGCTAAGCCTGGGGACCATGAATCCGTGGTTGCCACCCCTCGCGTACTCGGTCTGGACGGCGCTCGTGCTCGGCGTCGCCATCGGGTCCGCCCGGCGCGGCGGCCGGCGGGCGAACAAACGGCGCCTGGCCGAACTGGGTCCGACCGAGTACGCGTTCCTGTCCGGCGGCGCGGCCCGCGCGGCCGACGTGTCGATCCTGCTCCTGCTCGGCACCGAGGGCCTGCACGTGAGCCGGGACGGGCAGGTGGTCGCCGCCCGCACACCCGAGCCGGGCGCGGCGCCGGACGCGCCGCTGCGGGTGCTGGACGAGGAGTACGGCGGCCTGCCGCTGCGCGAACTGCGCGCGCGGGTGGCCGCGTCGGCGGAGATCCAGGCGATCGGCGCCTCGCTGTTCGCGGACGGCCTGGTCGCGCCGCCGGACGCGCGGGCGCGCCGACTGCCCCGCTGGGCGCTGTTCGCGACCATCCCGCTGGGCGTGGCCACCGCCGTGGCGGGCTTCGTGGGCGCCGACGACGGGACGGCGAGCGCGCTGCCGTGGGTGGGCCTGCTGCTCGCGGTGATCGGTGTCCAGGCCTGCGTCGCGGGCCTGCTGCTGCTCGGCGTGTTCGGTGAGCGGGTGGTGCCCACCGCGCCGACCGCGCGCCGGCTGATCCGGGTGCGCCGGGACGAGGCGGCGGTGGCGGCGCTGGGCGCCGACGGGATCGGCGCGGTCGCGCTGTGGGGCCTGGACCGCTTCCCCGACCCGGTGGTCAAGCAGATCTTCCGCCGCAACGCGCCCGCCCCCGGCAACCGGGACCCGGACTCGGCGTGGTGCGGCAGCACGTCCTGCGCGTCCCCGCAGGGCGCCCGGGCGGGCTCCTGCGGCGGCACCGCGGACGGCTGCGGCGGGTAGCGCCCGACCGGGGTTCCCGCCCGGGGATCGCGGCACCGGGCGAACCGAGGGAACTCCGCCTGTTTCGGACCGGGACGGGCCCGTCATGCTGGGCGTATGCGGACAGCGGTGGGAATCGGATGGCGGCCGGAGATCGACCTGACCGTCGAGCGCCTGGCCGGCGTCGACTTCGTCGAGGTGGTCGCCGAGAACGTGTGTGCGGGGCACCTGCCGGAGTCGTTGCGGGTGTTGCGCGCGCGGGGCGTGGAGGTGATCCCGCACGGGGTCGGCCTCGGACTCGCGGGCGCGGACCGGCCCGACCCGGCGCGACTGGCCCGTCTGGCGGAGGTCGCCGACGCGCTGGGTTCGCCGCTGGTCAGCGAACACCTGGCGTTCGTGCGCGCGGGCGGCATGGAGGCCGGCCACCTGCTGCCCGCGCCGATGACCCGGGACGCACTCGAAGTGGTCGTGGAGAACGTGCGGATCGCCCAGGAGTCGCTGCCGGTCCCACTCGCCCTGGAGAACCCGGCGACGCTGCTGTGCTGGCCCGGCAACGAGATGAGCGAGGCGCGGTTCCTGACCGAACTGGTCGAGCGCACCGGCGTGCGCCTGCTGATCGACGTCGCCAACCTGCACACCGAGCGGGTCAATCACGACCTGGACCCGGCCGCCGCGCTGGCCGAACTGCCGCTGGAGGCGGTCGAGTACGTGCACGTCGCCGGTGGCGTCGAGCGCGGTGGCCTGTGGCACGACACGCACGCGCACCCGGTGACCGCGCCGATCCTCGAAGTGCTGGAGATGTTGTGCGCGCTGCGCCCGCCGCCGCGCGTGTTGCTGGAGCGCGATTCCGACTTCCCGCCGGCCGGCGAGATGGCCGCCGAACTGGCCGCGATCCGCGCGGTGGTCGAGCGTGCGGCGGTGCGCTCGTGAGCGCGCGCGAGCGGCTGGCCCGGCAGCAGAGCGAGTTGCTCGCGGCGCTGGTCGCGGGCGGGCCCACGCCGGCCGGCTTCGATCCGGACCGGGTGCGCGCACAGGCCCGCGCGCTGGCCGCCAAGCGGCGCGACTCGGCGCTGCGCGCGGTGCCCGAATTGGCGACGGCCCTGGGCCCGCGCTGGCCGGGCGAGTTCATCACGTGGGCCTTGGTGCACCCGAAGCCGGCGGACGGCGGCACCCGCGCGGACGTGCACGCCTTCGCGGCCCACCTGTGGGAGCGGGACGCGCTGCCGGCCGCGCTGGCCGGGGTGTTCATCGCGCGCGAGCCGTCCCGGTGGGGCCGGGTGCGCGCGCGGCTGGGACGTCGCCCGTGGACGCGCGACGGATAGCTGACGGACGGGCACATACGGGCAGGCATCACGCACAGGGGGTGGGCATCGTGGCTTGGCTCTTCGCGCTACCGGTGATCTTCGTCGTCGCGCTCTGGATCGCGGTCGCCGTGCTGATCCGGCGAGCGACCCGGCTGCGGATGCGCCGCACATTCGGCCGGCCGTACGGGCCCGGCGGCGGGTGGCCGCCCGGCGGCTCGCCGTTCGGCCCCGGCCCTGGTTCCGGCCCGCCTCCCGGCCAGTGGTTGCCGGGCACGCCCCCGTTCGACGGATACGGCCCGCACCACCCGCACGGGCACCACCAGCACGGCCCCGACTGGCAGGGCCACCACACGCACGGCCACCACGCCTCGTGCGGCGGGAACTCCTCGTGCGGCGGGAGCGGGGGCTCCTCGTGTTCGAGCGGCTCGTCCTGTTCGAGCGGATCCTCGTGCTCCGGCGGGTCCTCGTGTTCGAGCGGGTCCTCGTGTTCGAGTAGCTCGTCCTAGGTACGGGCTCCCCGGGGCGGTCGGGCCGATCGTGCCGCCCGACCGCCGCACGGGGGTGGCTCAGGCCAGACCGGCGAGCAGCTCGCCGACCGGGTGCCGGCGACCGGTGTAGAACGGCACCTCCTCGCGCACGTGCCGACGGGTCTCCGAACCGCGCAGGTGTCGCATCAGGTCGACGATGCGGTGCAGGTCGTCGGCCTCGAAGGCCAGGATCCACTCGTAGTCGCCGAGCGCGAACGAGGGCACCGTGTTGGCCCGCACGTCCGGGAAGCCGCGCGCCATCTTCCCGTGCTCCGCGAGCAGCCGACGACGCTCGTCGTCCTCCAGCAGGTACCACTCGTACGAGCGCACGAACGGGTACACCGCGACGTAGTCGCGCGGGGTCTCGTCGGCCAGGAAGGCCGGGATGTGGCTCTTGTTGAACTCGGCCGGGCGGTGCAGCGCCATGTTCGACCACACCGGCTCCAGCAGCCGCCCCAGCCCGGTGCGACGGAAGCGGTTGTACGCCTCCTGGAGCGAGTCCGAGTCCTCGGCGTGCCACCAGATCATGATGTCCGCGTCGGCGCGCAGGCCGGAGACGTCGTAGGTACCGCGCACCACGACGTCCTTGTCCAGCAGTTGCTCGAACAGTTGCTCGACCTCGCCGGCCAGGCCGGCCCGGCCGCCGGGCAACGGCTCACGGAGCCGGAAGACCGACCACATCGTGTACCTGATCACCTGGTTGAGGTCGCGGGCCTTGCGGCGCGCCGGCGTGGGGGCGCCCTCGGCCTCCAGGACGTCGTCGGTGAGCGCGGCCTCGATCACGGCTGCGGCGGCGTCGACCGGTTCCGGGGTGTTCTCCGCGGTGCTTTGCGTCATGGTTCGATTCTCCCTCCCCGGTGTCCGGGCTCAGCGCACGGGGCGCGCGAGCGGCTTCCCGAGCTGCGCCAGCACGTCGGCCGCGGCCGACGTCGCGCTCGCCACACACGCCGGAATGCCCACGCCCTCGTACACCGCGCCGCACACCGCGAGCCGGGGCAGCCGCTCCACCGCGTCGCGTACGCACGCGATCCGACCGAGATGGCCCACCGCATACTGCGGCAGCCCCCCGCCCCAGCGGGTGACCGACGCGTCGATCGGCTCGGCCATCGGCCCGATCGCGTCGCGCAGGTCGGCGAGCGAGTCGGCGACCAGGTCCGCGTCCTCGCGTTGCAGCACGGCCTCCTCGCCGGCCCGCCCGAGCGAGGTGCGCAGCACGAACGTCTCCGGGTCCGCGTCGGCGATCCAGCCCCACTTGTTGGACGCGAAGGTGCTCGCCTTGATCCGCCGGCCGTCGATCGGCGGGACCAGGAACCCGCTGCCCTCGGGCACCGCGGCCAGGTCGGCGCGCCGGAACGCGAGGGTGACCAGGGCCATTCCGGCGTACTCGATGGAGGACAGTTCGACCGCCGCGACCGTCGAGTGCGGGCGCAGCAGCCGGGCGGCGGGCGCGGCCGGCACCGCGAGCACCACGGCGTCCGCCTCGACCGGCACCGGCGCGTCGGTCGGTCCGGTGACCAGCCGCCAGCCGGTCGGCGTGCGCTCCAGCTCGCGCACCGTGGTCCGGGTCCGGATCTCGCCGCGCCCGGTCGCCACCACCGCGCCCGCGACCGCGACCGGCAAGCGCCCGACGCCACCTCGGATGCCCATGAACACCGGGCCGCCCGGTCGCTGCGCGGCCTGCTCCAGCAGCCCGCGCACACCCGCGACCAGCGACCCGCCGCCGCGCGCGAACGGGAGCAGTTGCGGGACCGCCGCGGCCAGCGAGATGTCGTAGGAGTTGCCCGCGTACACCCCGCCCAGCAGCGGCTCGACCAGCCGGTCCACCACCTCGTGGCCGACCCGCTCGGCGACGTAGCGGCCCACCGAGACGTCGTCCTCGTAGCGGTGCGGCGCCAGCGCGTGGTCCAGCGGGATCCGGGCCAGGCCCGCGGGCGACAACACCCCGCTCGCGGCCAGTGGTTCCAGGTCGCCGGGCACGCCCATCACGTGCCCGCGCGGCATCGGCCGCAACGCGCCGCGCGTCCAAAGCGACGCGGTCGCGGTGCTCGGCGGGCGCAGGTCCGCGGCCAGACCGACCTCGCGCGCGAGGTCGATCGACTCGGTGCGCCGGGCCAGCATCGACTCGGCGCCCTCGTCCACCGCGACGCCGGCGATCGTACCGACGCGCAGCTTGCCGCCGACCCGGGCGGAGCCCTCGAGCACCGTGACGGTCAGCCCCGGACCGCCGTCCCGGAGCAGAACCCAGGCGGCCGTGAGACCGGCGATTCCGCCACCCACGACGACGACATGACGACCGTTTTCCACCGGCGAACTGTCCACACCGCACCTTCTCACGAGCGTTGTCCCGGGCACGGAACCGGTCGCGGGTCGACACCGTCCCATCACCGACCTCGAGGGGGGACCCGGATGAGCGCACGACACGCGAGACGCACAGGACCGGTGCTCGCGACCGCGGTGGCCGCGGTGCTGGCGGTGGGCGGATGCAGCGGCGACGGTTCGGGCGACAAGGACCGCTCCGGATCCGGATCCAAGCCGGCGGCGGGCGCAGCGGAGGCGGCACCCGCGGCGCCCGGCGGCAAGACCGCCCCGAGCCCGGCCGTCGACCCGGCCGCCGGGCAGCGCAAGGTGGTGCTGACCGGCGACCTGCGGGTACGGGTGCCCGACCTCGATCGCGCCACCGCCGAGGCACAGGCCGTCGCCCGGGCACGCGGCGGCCTGGTCACCGACGAACGCACCACCCGCTCGAGCGATCGGGACGCGAGCAGGACGGACACCGCGACCACCACGCTCACCCTCAAGGTCCCGCCGGCCGAGTTCGACCGGGCGTTGGACGAGCTGAGTCGGATCGGCAAGGTGCTCAATCGGCAGCGCACCGCCAAGGACGTCACCGACGAGGTCGTGGACGTGAACAGTCGGATCGAATCGCAGCGCCGCAGCGTGGAGCGCACCAGACAACTGATGGACAGGGCCGCCACGATCGCCGACATCGTGACCCTGGAGAGCGAGCTGACCCGCCGCGAGGCGGACCTGGAGTCGCTGCTCAAGCGGCAGCAGGCGCTCACCGCGCAGACCGACCTGTCGACGATCACGATCACGATCGGCAGCGACCCGAAACAGGCGGCGGCCGAACCCGAGGACGACGACGGCTTCACCGGCGCGATCGGCGACGCGTGGTCGGCGGGCTGGCACGGCCTCGCCGGCACCGGCCGGGTGATCGCGATCGTGCTGGCCGCGGTCTTCCCGTTCGCGCTGATCCTGGTCGCGGTGTGGCTGCTCGACCGCTTCACGGGCCGACGACTGCGCCGGCTGCGCCCCCGGCACCGCACCCGCAACCCGGCACCGGCCTGGCTCGGCCCGTCCGCGCCGACCCCGCCGACTCCGCCGAATCCATCGACTGCGCCGATCGCGTCCGCCGACCCCGAGCCGCCGACCCCCACCACCCCGCAGGAGCCGCCCGAGCCGCGACCGTAGCCGCCTCGCGAGCGCCGGCCGAGGTCGCCTCGACCCCGCCGGCGCTCGACGCGAGCGCCCCTACCGCGCGCTGACCTCGTGCACGTGCGCCACGATGCGCGTGAGCACCTCGGGGTCGGTGTTCGGCAGGACGCCGTGCCCGAGGTTGAAGATGTGCCCCTCGGCCGCGCGGCCGGCGGCGAGCACCTCGTCGGTCTTGGTGCGCACCGCCTCCCACGGCGCGAACACCACCGCCGAGTCCAGGTTGCCCTGCAGCGCCTTGCCCGGCCCCACCCGGACCGCCGCCTCGTCCAGCGGAATGCGCCAGTCGACGCCGACCACGTCGGCCCCGGCCTCGCCGAACATGCGCAGCAGTTCCCCGGTGCCGACGCCGAAGTGGATCCGCGGCACGCCGTAGTGCTCCACCGAGGCCAACACCTTCGTGCTGGCCGGCAGCACCGACGCCCGGTAGTCGGCGGCGGACAGCGCGCCGGCCCACGAGTCGAACAGTTGGATCGCCGACGCGCCCGCCTCGATCTGCACCTTCAGGAACGCCGAGGTGATCTGCGCGAGCCGGTCCACCAGGTCGGCCCAAAGCTGCGGGTCGCCGTACATCAGCGCCTTGGTGCGCTCGTGGTTCTTCGACGGACCGCCCTCGACGAGGTAGCTCGCCAGGGTGAACGGCGCGCCGGCGAAGCCGATCAGCGGTGTGCCGCCGAGCTCGCCGACGAGTTGGCCGACCGCCTCGGTGATGTAGGGGACGTCCTCCGGCGTCAGGTCGCGCAACTGCGCGAGGTCGGCGCGCGAGCGGATCGGGTTCGCGACCACGGGGCCGACGCCGGGCTTGATGTCGAGGTCGACGCCGATCGCCTTGAGCGGAACGACGATGTCGCTGAAGAAGATCGCCGCGTCCACGCCGTGCCGGCGCACCGGTTGCAGGGTGATCTCGGTGACCATGTCCGGCAGCATGCACGATTCGAGCATCGCGGTGCCCTCGCGCAGCTTGCGGTACTCGGGCAGCGAACGACCCGCCTGGCGCATGAACCACACCGGGGTGTGCGGGACGGGTTCACGTCGGCAGGCCCGCAGGAAGGCCGAGTCTCGGACGGTGGCGTGCGGAAGGCTCGTTTCGGTCACATCCGCCATCGTCCCAGACGCACCCGGACGGCCCAGACCGAGCACCCCCGCCCGGCGCGTCGCCCGGGCCTGGCGACCCCGGCGCGGCCTAGGCTGCCAGGCATGGCAGCAGTCGGCGAGACCGAGGAGCCCGAGGAGTTCCGGCAGGCGCTGGCCGGCTGGCGGACCGCGATCCTGCGCCCGGAGATCGTCCTGGAGGAGATGTCCCGGCCGCGCGGCCTGGCCCCCTTCTCCGCGGCGTTCGCGGCCGAGGTGGCCCTGGGCGAGGACGAGGACGAACTGGCGGGCGGGCGGATCGTGCTGCTGCACGACCCGGCGGGCCACGAGGCATGGGAGGGAACGTTCCGCGTGGTCACCATGACGCGCGCCGAACTCGAACCCGAGCTGGCCATGGACCCGCTGCTGCCCGAGGTCGGCTGGACCTGGCTGACCGAGTCGCTGCACGCCGTCGGCGCCGCCTATCGGGCCCCCAGCGGCACCGTCAGCCGCAGTACGTCGCAGGGCTTCGGCGGGCTCTCCGGGCAGATCGCCCGCACCGAGATCGAGGTACGGGCGTCCTGGACGCCGGCCGACGACGAGCTGTTGCCGCACCTGCTGGCGTGGACCGAACTCATGTGCACGTGCGCGGGTTTGCCGCCGGTGGTTTCCGGCGAGGGGGTCGTGGCCATACCGCGCCGGCCCTCGCGGCCCGGTTCCTGACACGCCGGGTCCGCACCACGAGACCTCGCGGTCACACACCCGGGTCAACGTCGCATAACGGATTTGGATCTTCCTCTAAAGGCGAGCGCCATATGTGCCGAAGGACAGGGTGACCACCCCGAAGGAGTAGCTGGTCGGGCCGCTTCTTCGGGAATCGCGATCACTGCGCAGGAGGCCCGGTGTCGGTACTTCTCGATCACCCTGCAAACCTGCTTGCCTACCGTCCTTCCAAGCCCACGGCAATGGTTGTCGTCGCGGACCCCCGGGTTCGTGACGCGGTCATCCGCCACCTGTGGGCCCTCGGTGTACGCGACGTCGTCGGGGCGTCGACCATCGCCGAGGCTCGATCCCGTGCCGGCACGCCGCGCGACCTGTGTGTCGCCGACGTGCACCTGCCGGACGGCTCCGGACTCACGCTTCTCACCGAGATGCGCGCGTCCGGTTGGCCGAACGGCTTGGCACTCTCCGCAGCCGACGACATCGGTGCCGTCCGTTCCGCGCTTGCCGCGGGCGTTCGGGGCTACGTCGTGACCGGCGCGCGAGCGGGACTGAACCCTGGACACGCACGGCAAGCGGGAATGCACCACGGGATGCCCCAGGCAAACCGCATGCGTCCGTCGGAACAGCGCGGGACGGAGCCCGGCTCCGGCGTCCGGGAGCTTTCGGCGCGCGAGATCGAGGTCCTGCGCCTCGTCGCGGAGGGCCGGTCCAACAAGGCGATCGGCCAGGCGATGGGCCTGTCGGCGCTGACGGTCAAGAGCCATCTCGCCCGCATCGCCCGCAAGATGGGCACGGGCGACCGTGCCGGCATGGTGGCCCTCGCGTTGCGGGCGGGCATCATCAGCTGACGCAGGTCGGCGAGCATCAGGACACCTCATCAGGTACAGGCCAATCCCGGCGGGTGGACCCACCCGCCGGGATTCGGCATGTGGTGCCGCCCCCGAGGCCGCCGTCCCGCCTCCGAGAGATGTGGCGCCGCTCCCGAGGCCGCCGTCCCGCCCCCGAGAGATGTGGCGCCGCTCCCGAGGCGTGCGGTGCCGCCTCCGGGTCGGCGGGCCGATTCCGGCGCCCCGGCACGTCCCGGATATTTCGCGCCGGCTGATTTTGTGCGGTTTCCACCCGCCGTACACCCCCCGTGGCGCGCCCACCTTGGCGGGGACCTGCCCGATCGGGTGGACGGGCGGGTTATTTTGGTGGGGTGACCGACGCCTCCTTCGAAACCTCATCCGAACTTCCGGCGCCGGTCCCCCCGGCGCCGGTCCCTCTACTGGCACCTCGTGAGGGCGTGCCGCCGGTCGTGGCGGATCCGCGGGCGCTCGCCGAGACCGTCGCCGCCTTCGCCGCCGGAGCGGGACCGGTCGCCGTCGACGCCGAACGGGCGTCGGGCTATCGCTACGGACAACGCGCGTATCTGATCCAACTGCGTCGAGCCGGCGCGGGCAGCGCCCTGGTCGACCCCGCGGCGTGTCCGGACCTGTCCGAGTTGGGCGCGGCCATCGTCGACGCCGAATGGGTCCTGCACGCGGCCTCCCAGGATCTGCCGTGCCTGGCCGAGGTCGGCATGGTGCCGCGACGGATCTTCGACACCGAGCTGGCCGGCCGGTTGGCCGCCTTCCCCCGGGTGGGACTGGGCGCGATGGTCGAGACCGTGCTCGGCTTCTCGCTGGAGAAGGGGCACTCGGCGGTGGACTGGTCCACCCGCCCGCTGCCCGAGCCGTGGCTGCGTTACGCGGCGCTGGACGTCGAGGTGCTGATCGAGCTGCGCGACGAGCTCGAGGCCGTCCTGACCGAGCAGGGCAAGCTGGACTGGGCCCTGCAGGAGTTCGCCGCGATCGCCGCCGCGCCGCCGCCGGCGCCTCGGGTGGACCCGTGGCGGCGCACGTCCGGGCTGCACCGCGTGCGGCGGCGCCGACAGCTCGCGATCGTGCGCTCGCTGTGGCTGGCGCGGGACGCCATCGCACGCCAGAAGGACGTCTCGCCGGGTCGGGTCATCCCGGACGGCGCGATCGTCGAGGCCGCGCTCGCCGGACCCGCCTCGGTGGCCGCGCTGCTCGCGCTGCCCGGCTTCACCGGTCGCGACAGCCGGCGTCAGGCCGGGGTGTGGCTGGCCGCGATCGAGCAGGCCCGGGCGCTGCCCGAGATCGAACTGCCGATGTCCACGTTGCCGCACGAGGGCCCGCCGCCGGCCCGGGCGTGGACGGACAAGGACCCGGCCGCCGCGGAGCGCCTGACCGCCGCCAAGACGGCCGTGGCGGCCATCGCGGACGAGCACACGCTGCCCACCGAGAACCTGCTCGCGCCGGACTACGTGCGCCGGCTCGCCTGGGCCCCGCCCGCGGCCCCCACCGCCGACGCGGTCGGCGACGCACTGCGCGCGTTCGGTGCCCGGTCCTGGCAGATCGGCCTGACCGCGCACGCGCTGTCCGGCGCGTTCCTGCGACTGGCCGCGCACGCCGCCAACGGCACGAGCGCCTGACGGCTGCCGCTGTACGGCCGCACCGGGCGCGCCCCGCCCGGTGCGCGCCCGGCGTCGAGCCTCGCCCGGCGTCGGCCCGCCGCCCGGGTGTGTTTCGACACCCTTACCGGGGCTTTGCTTTGCCCGCATTGACGCCGGATCCGCCTGGTGGTTTGGTTAGCCTCGCCTAAATTTCAACATTTGTTCGAGCCGGTGGAGTGGCCTGTGTTCGCCAACTATCTGATTGGCCTGCGCGAGGGCCTGGAGGCGGCTCTCGTGGTCAGCATCCTGATCGCCTATCTCGTCAAGAGCGAACGCCGGGACGCGCTGCCCGCGGTCTGGCTCGGGGTCGGCGCCGCCGTGGCGCTGAGCGTCGGGCTCGAGGCCACGCTGGAGCTGACCTCGGCCGAGATGACGTTCAAGCAGCAGGAGTTGTTCGGCGGGTCGTTGTCGATCCTCGCGGTGCTGCTGGTCACCTGGATGATCTTCTGGATGCGGCGCACCTCGCACGCGCTCAAGGCGCAGTTGCAGGGTCGGCTCGACCAGGCGCTCGCGATGGGCACCGGCGCACTGGTGACCACCGCGTTCCTGTCCGTGGGCCGCGAGGGCCTGGAGACCGCGGTGATCGTGTGGGGCACCGCGCGCTCCACCGGCGAGAACACCGACCCGATGATCGGCGTCGCCCTCGGTCTGGCCACCGCCGTCGTCCTGGGCTACCTCTTCTACGCCGGCGCCGTCCGGATCAACCTCGCGAAATTCTTCCTCTGGACCGGCGCCGGCCTCGTCGTCGTCGCCGCCGGCGTCCTCGCCTACGGCGTCCACGACCTCCAGGAGGCCGACTTCGTCCCCGGCCTCAACAACCGCGCCTTCGACATCACCGACACCGTCCCCCCGGACAGCTGGTACGGCACCCTCCTCAAGGGCATCCTCAACTTCCAGCCCGACCCCACCGTCCTGCAGATCACCGTCTGGCTCGCGTATCTGGTCCCCGTGATGGCCCTGTTCCTCTTCCTCCCCAAGGGCGACGGCAGGAGCAGGACACCGGCGGCCGCCCGGGAGACCCCGGCCACCGCCTGAGCATCGGCCGCACCACCGCGAAGGGCCCGATCCGCACCTCGGATCGGGCCCTTCGCGCCAACGCCCACAGGACGGCGTGGCAAGCCGGGACACGTACCGCGCGCGGTGGCGTGGCACGGCCGCCGCGCGTCAGCCGAACAGCGCCTTCCCCCAGTGGTCGCCCGCGCCGCGCACCCCGCCGGGACACGCGAACAGGGCCGAACCCACGTGCTGGATGTACTCGTTCATCGTGTCGTTGGCCGCGAGGTGCTGCTGGAGTGGGATGAAGCCCTTACGCGGGTCGCGCTGGTAGGCCAGGAAGAACAGGCCCGCCTCGAGCCGGCCGAGCCCGTCCGAGCCGTCCACGAACGAGTAGCCGCGGCGCAGGATGGTCGCGCCGTTGTTGGAGTCGGGGTGCGACAGCCGTACGTGCGAGTTCTCCGGCAGCGCCTTGAGCGGGACCACGTCGTGTTCGCCGGTCGCGCCGTGCGGCGCGCCGACGCCCTTGGACCGGCCGATGATGTCCTGCTGCTCCTGGAGCGAGGTCCGGTCCCAGGTCTCGATGTGCATCCGGATCCGGCGGGCGACCAGGTAGGACCCGCCGCTCATCCAGTCCGGACCCTCGCCGGCCGGCACCCACACGTGCTCGCGCAGTCGGTCGGTCTCGGTGCCGGCGATGTTGCGGGTGCCGTCCTTGAAGCCGAACAGGTTGCGCGGCGTCATCGCCTCGGGCGTGGTCGAGGAGGTCTTGCCGAAGCCCAACTGGGACCAGCGCACCGACACCACGCCGAAGCCGATCCTGGCCAGGTTGCGGATCGCGTGCACCGCCACCTGCGGATCGTCCGAGCAGGCCTGCACGGCGATGTCGCCGCCGGAGCGCTGCGGGTCGAGCTTGTCGCCGGGGAACACGGGCAGTTCGGCGAGTGCCTCGGGCTTCCTCGCGGCGATCCCGAACCGGTCCTTGCCGTCCTTGGTGAACAGCGAGGGCCCGAACCCGACGGTGAGCGTGAGGTTGTTCGGCGGCAACCCGACCGCCTCGCCGGTGTCGTCCGGCGGCGACTCGGGGACGCCGCTGTCCGCGCCGGTCCCGATCGCCTTCCCGGCGGTCATCGCGGCCGCGGCGGCGGTCCACTGCCGGAGCATCCGGACCAGCTTGGCGCGGTCGTCGGTGATCACGTCGAACACGCAGAAGTGCAGACGGTCCTGGACCGGGGTGGCGATGCCCGCCTGGTTGACGCCGTGGAAGTCCACCGCGCCCAGCGGTTCGGCGGCCGACGTGTCGTCGATCCCGGTGACCGCGGTGGCCACCCCGCCGGCCGTCGCGGCACCGACCACGAGCGCGCCGCCGGTCCAGCCCAGCAGGGCCCGTCGACTGAAACCGTCACCCGACGGCTCGACCGTCTCGGTACCGTGCTCGATCTCGGTCATGGGCCCTCCCTATGGACGTTTGTTGCGACCGGACGTCGTGCCGCGGCCGGACGTGTTGCGAGCGGACGTTTTCGGTACGGCCATACGTTTCGCTACGCCCGCCGTTTCGGCGCGGCCGGCCGCTTCGGGTACGGCCGGCCGGCTTCGTACGGCCGGCCGGTTCGGGCTAGGCGACGACGCCGGCCAGCTTCGACAGCGGCTCGCCGAGCGCGTTGACCGCGTCCGACAGTTCCTTGCGCTTGGCCTCGTCGACGGTGTCGTAGGAGACGTAGCCCTCGCCCTGCTTGTACTTGAAGAGCAGGCCCTGGATCTTGGCGAACTCGCCGTCGAGGGTGCCGGCCAGCGCCGCGTCCTTCTCCGCCACGAACGGCTTGAGCAGGTCGAACGCCTTCTTCGCGCCGTCCACGTTGCCCACGAAGTCCCACAGGTCGGTGTGGCTGAACGCCTCTTCCTCACCGGTGACCTTGCCGGTCGCCACCTCGTCGAGCAGTTCCTTGGCACCGTTGGCGATCGAGGTCGGGGTGATCTCGGCCGTACCGACCTTCGACTGCAGCGTCTTGAGGTCGGCCAGCAGACGGTCGGCGTAGCCCTTGTCCTGGTCGGTGATCTGCCCGGTCGTCCACAACGTCTTCTCGATCCGGTGCCAGCCGGACCACTCCTGCCCCGGCTCCAGGTCCGCCTCGCGGGCGTCCATCTGCGGGTCGAGGTCACCGAAGCTCTCCGCCACCGGCTCGATGGTCTCCCAGCCCAGGCGCGACTTCGGGTAGAGGTCCTTGGCCTTGGCCACGTCGCCGGCCTTGACCGCGTTCACGAACTCGGTGGCGATCGGCAACATCCGGTCCACCGTCTCGGTGGTGAACGCGCGGTAGTGCGCGACGGCCGTGGCGAGTCGCGGATCGACCGGCTTGTCGGCGGGGGTACCGGCGACCGTGATCGTCTGCCGGATTCCGTCGCCCTTCATGCCCGGCTTGCAGGCGACCTCGTACTTGCCGGCCTTGATCTCGAAGGTCAGCGTCGCCGACGTGCCGGGGCCGATGTTCTCCCGCTCGGTGACGATCCGGTCGCCCTGCGCGTAGACGTAGAGCTCGGTGACCTGGCTGCCCTTGTTGGTCACCTTGATGCTGTTCTTGCCCGCCGGCCAGTCCTTCTTCGCGACGTCGCACGACTTGTCCTTCGCGGTGACCTTGACCGCGTCGCCGGAGGAGGAGTCGTCACCGCCGCACGCGGTGAGTGCGAGCGGGAGCGCGAGCAACAGTCCGGTACCCAGCACGCGGGCGGCGGGGCGGCGACGGACGACAGACATGGACTCTCCCGGGGACGAGACAGAGCGAAGACGGGTCGAGGCCCGGCACAGGGACTGCGTGGGAATGCGTCGGACCGGCCGCGGCGGGACCACCGAGCCGAACACGCATACACAAAACGGACGTTCAAATACTGATGGAAGGCAGTTATTAGGCAAGGCTAACCAAGCCTAGGCTTGGCTTATTTTGTCAGCCGAATGCACCCACACAGTCAAGTCGGGGTAAAGGCCCGCGCCGGCGAAAGTGGATCACGTCACGTCGCCCGCGCGACTGCCGCTCGGCCCGACCCCCACCCCTGGCCACACGGCCGGATCCCGCTCGCGGCGCGGCCCGCGACGGCCCGCGACGCCCCGGACGGGACGGCCGGCGTGACACGTCGGTGACCGGAATGGAGCCGAGGGCTAGGACCATTGGTTACTCATGAGTAGCATGGGGCCCGTACCCATCGCAGGAGGAGTGTGCGCTCGTGCCTCGTAACGTCCGGGACGTCGTGTTCGTAGACGGCGTCCGTACCCCCTTCGGCAAGGCCGGCCCCAAGGGCATCTACCACGAGACGCGAGCCGACGACCTCGTCATCGCGTGTATCCGTGAGCTGATGCGCCGCAACCCGTCGCTGCCGCCGGCCCGCGTGGACGAGGTCGCCATCGCGGCCACCACGCAGATCGGCGACCAGGGCCTGACCATCGGCCGCACCGCGGCGCTGCTCGCGGGTCTGCCGCGTGAGGTGCCCGGCTACTCGATCGACCGCATGTGCGCGGGCGCGATGACCGCGGTCACCACGGCCGCCGGCGGCATCGCGTTCGGCGCCTACGACGTCGTGGTCGCGGGCGGTGTCGAGCACATGGGCCGCCACCCCATGGGCGAGGGCGCCGACCCGAACCCGCGGATCATCTCCGAGCAGCTCGTGGACCCGTCCGCGCTGGTCATGGGCAACACCGCGGAGAACATCCACGACCGCTTCCCGCAGCTCACCAAGGAGCGCGCGGACAAGTTCGCCGTCGGCAGCCAGGAGAAGGCCGCCAAGGCGTACGCCGACAACAAGATCCAGCCGGACCTGGTGCCGGTCGCGGCCCGCTCGGTCGAGCAGGGCTGGGGCCTGTCGAGCGTGGACGAGCCGATGCGCCCGCGCACCACGCTCGAGGGCCTCGGCGCGCTGAAGACCCCGTTCCGTCCGCACGGCCGGGTCACCGCGGGCAACGCGGCCGGCCTCAACGACGGCGCGACCGCGTGTCTGCTCGCCTCCGAGGACGCCGCGCGCGAGCTGGGCCTGCCGATCAAGATGCGGCTCGTGCAGTTCGCCTTCGCCGGCGTCGAGCCCGAGGTGATGGGCATCGGCCCGGTCCCGGCCACCGAGAAGGCGCTGGAGCGCGCCGGCCTCACCATCGAGGACATCGGCCTGTTCGAGCTGAACGAGGCGTTCGCGGTCCAGGTGTTGTCCTTCCTGGACCACTACAAGATCGCCGACGACGACCCGCGCGTGAACAAGTACGGCGGCGCGATCGCCTTCGGCCACCCGCTCGCCTCGTCCGGCGTGCGCCTGATGACGCAGCTCGCGCGCCAGTTCGAGGAGCACCCCGAGGTCCGCTACGGCCTGACCTCGATGTGCATCGGGCTCGGCATGGGCGGCACCGTCATCTGGGAGAACCCGAACTGGACCGCGAACACCGCGAACTCCGAGGGGAACGACAAGTGAGCGACCTGACCCGACTGGCCGCCGAGGTCTTCCCGGACGAGCTGGTCTCGCACTTCCCCGTACGCGTGCTCGATCTCCCGGGCGGCGCGGGCAGGTTCGCGCTGATCACGATCGACAACGGCTTCGACCACACCAAGCCGAACACGTTCGGCCCGGCCGGTCTGGGCGAGTTGAACGGTGCGATCGACAAGGTCGAGGCATTGGCGGCGGCGGGCGAGATCGTCGCGGCGGGCGTGACCGGCAAGCCGTTCATCTTCGCGGTCGGCGCCGACCTCAAGGGCGTCGAGAAGGTCGGCCTGCGCGAGCACGCGCACGCCATCGGCAAGGCCGGCCACGACACCTTCAAGCGGCTGACCACGCTGTCGGTGCCCACGTTCGCGTTCTACAACGGCGCGGCGATGGGCGGCGGCGTCGAGATCGGTCTGGCCTGCACGTACCGCACCATCTCCACCGCGGTGCCGGCCTTCTCGCTGCCCGAGTGCTTCCTGGGTCTGGTCCCCGGCTGGGGCGGCTGCGTACTGCTGCCGAACCTGGTCGGCCCGGACAACGCGGTCACCGTGATCATCGAGAACGCGCTGAACCAGAACCGGCAGCTCAACGGCCCCAAGGCGTTCAAGCTCGGGATCGCGGACGCGCTGGTGGACTCGGCCGACTTCCTGGCCCAGTCGCTGGTGTGGGCGGGCAAGGTCGTCTCCGGCGAGATCGTGGTCGAGCGGCCGGAGATCGACCGCGGCGCCGGTTGGGACGCGGCGGTCGCCCGAGGTCGCGAGATCGCCGACTCGAAGGTGCACGGAGCCTCCCCCGCGCCGTATCGCGCGCTGGAGATCATCGACGCCGCGCGTTCGGCCCGGTTCGGCGACGTCGCCTCCCTCCAGGCCGGCTTCGACGCCGAGGACGACGCGCTCGCCGACCTGATCATGGGCGACGAACTGCGCGCGGGGCTGTACTCGTTCAACCTGATCCAAAAGCGCGCCAAGCGCCCGGCCGGCGCCCCCGACCGGCAGCTCGCGCGCCCGGTCACCAAGGTCGGCGTGGTCGGCGCCGGGCTGATGGCCTCGCAGCTCGCGCTGCTGTTCGCGCGTCGCCTGCGGGTGCCGGTCGTGCTGACCGACATCGATCAGGAGCGGGTGGACAAGGGCGTCGGCTACGTGCACGCCGAGGTCGACAAGCTGCTGCTCAAGAAGCGGATCTCGGCGGACGCCGCGAACCGGCTCAAGGCGCTGGTGACCGGCTCGCTGACCAAGGACGCGTTCGCGGACGCCGACTTCGTGATCGAGGCCGTGTTCGAGGAGATGTCGGTCAAGCAGCAGGTGTTCGCCGAGGTCGAGGCCGTGGTCTCGCCGACCTGCATCCTGGCCACCAACACCTCGTCGTTGTCGATCACCGAGATGGCCTCGAAGCTGGCGCACCCCGAGCGGGTCGTGGGCTTCCACTTCTTCAACCCGGTCGCGGTCCTGCCGCTCCTGGAGATCGTGCGCGCGGAGCAGACCGACGACGGTGCGCTCGCCACCGCCTTCGCCGTCTCCAAGCAGCTCAAGAAGACCTCGGTCCTGGTCAAGGACGCCCCGGCGTTCGTGGTCAACCGCATCCTCACCCGCTTCCTGGGCGAGGTGCTGGCCGCGGTGGACGAGGGCACCCCGATCGAGATCGCCGACAACGCGCTGGCCCCGCTGGGCCTGCCGATGTC
Source organism: Embleya sp. NPDC001921 (assembly GCF_053594475.1). Classification (NCBI taxonomy): domain Bacteria; kingdom Bacillati; phylum Actinomycetota; class Actinomycetes; order Kitasatosporales; family Streptomycetaceae; genus Embleya; species Embleya sp. NPDC001921. The sequence continues at coordinate 15,777 of NZ_JBSFEO010000038.1, read as the reverse complement.
CCCGATGGTCCTGCTCGAACTCGTCGGCCCGGCGATCGCCGCGCACGTCGGCGAGACCCTGCACACGGCCTTCCCGGACCGCTTCGGCGTCTCGCCCAACCTCGAGCGGGTGGTCAAGGCCGGGAAGCGCTCCTTCCTGACCTGGGCCTCGGGCGCCCAGGAGGTCGACCCCGAGGTCGCCGCGCTGCTGCAGGTGGGCGACTCCCCCTCCACGGAGGAGCAGGTCCGCGACCGCGCGTTGGCGGCCCTGGCCGACGAGATCAACCGCATGCTCGAAGAGGGCGTCGTCGCCGCCCCGCAGGACATCGACCTGTGCATGATCACCGGCGCCGGTTGGCCCTTCCACCTGGGCGGCATCACGCCGTACCTGGACCGCGCCGGCGTCAGCGAGAAAACCCTCGGCAAGCGCTTCCTCCCGGCGGGCGTGGCTTCGGTGCCGCGGTAGTACTCGTGGTGCGGGAGGAGCGGTGGTGCGTCGCGGTGGTGCGTGGCGGTCGCCTTCGGGTGGTGCGTCGCGGTCGTCGGGTCGTGCGTCGCGGTCGTATTCGCGGTCGTGCTTCGCGTTGAGCGAGCGATAGTGGTTCGCGGCGTGCGAGCGGTGGTGCTTCGCGCCGAGTGAGCGGTAACGCTTCGCGACGTGGGAAGGGGGCGGCTCCGGTGTGCGAGTCGCCCCCTTTCGCATGCCCGGTGGTCGGGTGGTCGGGTGGTCGGGTGGTCGGTGGATGGGCGATGGACGGATGGGCTGCCTGGTGAACGGGCGGCCTGTGGGCCCGGCGGCCGAGTCCGGGTCGGGGCGGATCGCGGTCCTAGGGTCGCGACTCCGTGAGGGGCCGTCGCATGCACACCCGAGGCCACCGGTCCAGCCCCATGGCCGCCTCGTGTGCCCGGATCGCGGCCAGGCCCGGTGTCACCTCGCCCTGGTCGAGCACCCGGAATCCGATCCGCGCGTAATACGGCGCGTTCCACGGCACGTCCCGGAACGTGGTCAGGGTCGACGCGAGCCCGGTGTCCGCCTGCACCCGATCGATCAGTGCCCGCCCCAGCCCGCGCCGCGCCCCGTCGGGATGCACCGACACCTGCTCGATGTGCGCGGCGCCGTCCACGAGATCCCAGATCACGTAGGCCAGCGCCGGTTCGCCGACCACCAGACACCGGCCGGCGACCCGATACGCGTGCAACTCCTCGACGGAAGGCGGTTCGTCCGCCGCGATCTCCGGCATCCCCACCGCCGCGAAGCCCACCCCGGCCGCCACCTCGATCTCCCGAAGCCGCTCCAACTCGCTCGCCGAGACGGCCCGCATCACATCGTTCATGCCCGCCATTGTGCCGACGCCGCCACACCACCCGACCCGATCGGGGCGGTGCGGCCGTGCTCGGAGCCCAAGGCCCACCGACGGACCGCCCTCGACCACGTACCGAAGTCGATCTCGTCTTCGCACTGATTTTCGGATTCGACCGCCGTTGCCCACAGTCGTTCGACTAGCTTCTGCGCATGACGGATGCGCTGGGTGCGACGGACGAGTCGGCCGAGGTCAGCGGGACGGACGAGGAAGTCGAACCGGACCCGACACCCGAGCGCAAGCCTTGGTCACGCCGCCGCAAGGCAGTCGTGGGACTGGTCACGCTGCTCACCCTGTCACTGTTCGTGATCGGTGGCTGTACGGCCTGGCTGCTCTACTCGCTGAACTCCAACATCAAGCGCATCGACGGGGTCTTCGATCGGTCGAGCATCCCCGCCGCGGGGCCGCGGCCGGCGGCCGATCCCGCCGCCGGGCGGGCGCTGAACATCCTGCTCGTCGGGATGGACGCGGCGGCGGCCGGTGCCGATCCCGAGGCGCTGGAGGGCCGGCGCAGCGACACCATGATGCTCCTGCACCTGCCCGCCGGTCGGGCGTCGATCTCGGCGATCTCGCTGCCACGCGACTCGTGGGTGTCGATCCCCGGGCGCGGCGAGGCCAAGCTGAACGCGGCGTTCTCGTGGGGCGGGCCGGCGCTGCTCGTGGCCACCGTCGAGAACCTGACGGGGGTCCGCATCGACCACTACGCGGCGGTGGACTTCGGCGGCTTCAAGGGCATGGTCGACGCGCTCGGCGGGGTGACGGTGGACGCCGACAAGGGCGAGGCCAAGCTGGACGGCAACGAGGCGCTCAAGTTCGTGCGGCAGCGGTACGGGCTCGAACGGGGCGACCTCGACCGCGTCGCGCGCCAGCAGCAACTCCTGGGCGCGATCGCGGAGAAGGTCACCGCGGAGGGCGTACTCGCCAGCCCGCTGCGGACCGAGAACCTGCTGCAGTCGCTGACCAGGTCGCTGACCGTCGACGACGACCTGAACTTCAAGGCGCTGCTCGACCTGGCCACCGACCTCAAGGGCATCAGCGAGTCCGACCTGGCGTTCCGCACCGCGCCGGTCGCCGGATTCGGCGAACGCGGCGGTGGCCAGAGCGTGGTCCTGCTCGACGACAAACGCTGCAAGGAACTGTTCGCCGCGGTCCGCGCCGACATCCCGTGGCCGGAGCCGGCCCCCGGCGAACTGTGGCGGCCGTGAGCGCTCAGCGCAGTCGGTGCAGGGCCCGGCGGGCGGCCTTGGCCACGTCGGGGTCGGGGTGGGCGGCCTCGGCGAAGCGCAGCACGTCCTCGGCGCACGGGTGGCCCATCGTCGCGAGTTCGCCGAACACCACGTCGGCGCCCGGGCCCTGACTGCCGGTCACCTCGGTGAGCAGGCCCAGTACGGCGGCCTCGTGCCGGCCGAGCAGCGCCGCGGCGGCGTTGTCCGCGGTGAGCCAGGCCAGGGTGCGCAGCGTCGCGGGCGGCACGTCGCGGTCGTGGGTCAGGCGCCAGTTCCATACGTGCGGGGCGAGGGTGGGGTCGGCGGCGGCCTCGGCGAGGGCGCGTTCGACGGCGGCCTCGGGGAGGTTTGCGTCACCCACGTGGGCGAAGAGCATGAGCCGCTCGGTGGGGCCGGCCGCGCCCGCGACCGCGCACAGTTCGGACAGCGCGGCGTCGACCGGCCGGCACGCGATCCAGCTCGCGAACGTACGCGTGGCCACCGGCCGCGGCCACGCCCCCATCGCACCGAGCAGCCGGCCGCCCGACGCCGCGGTGTAGTCGTCGACGGTGGCGACCGGCAGCCCCTGCTCGCGGAACATCCGGTGCACGAGCGTGCCACCGAGGCCGGTCAACGTGATGCCCTCGGCGGTCCGCCGAACGATGCCGAGCGCCGCCAGCCGATCGGCGAGCAGGATCACACCGGCCCGAACCCGACCGAGCAACTCGGCGGACGTGCGATCCGCGATCGGGGGTGGGGTCGCGGGCACGGGCCCGGGCACGTGCGGGTCGGTCGCGGGTGCGCGCGGGTCGGTCGCGGGCGCAAGCGCAGGCGGGTCGGTCGCAGGCGCGTCGATCGCGGGCGCAGGCGGGTCGGTCGCAGGCGCGTCACTCGCGGGCGCAGGCGCGTCGATCGCGGGCGCGCGCGGGTCGGTCGCAGGCGCGTCGATCGCGGATGCGCACGACTCGGTCGCGGGCGCAAGCGCAGACGGGTCGGTCGCAGGCGAGGACGAGTCGCTCGCGGGCGCGGGCGCAGGCGCAGGCGTGCGCGAGTCGGTCGCCGGCGGATACCCGTCGGCCGCAGGTGCCCGCGAACTCGGGTCGGTCGCGCCCGCGCCCGCACCCGCACCACACAGCCGCCCCAGTTCCCGGACCAGGTCGGGCGCGTCCAGGATCCTGCCGAGCGCGAACGCCTCGTCGTCGGCCGGCGGCTCGGCGGGCAACGTGCGCACCACGTGGTCGAGGTCGCGGCGCACCGCCAGACCGACGAACAGCGACACCGGCAGCGGACCGCCGAGCTGGACCAGGCCGGTGAACAGCGACGCGGCGAGCCCCTCGGGGACGTCCCAGCGCCGCTCGTGGGCCTCGCCGAACGTCGCGTTGTCCTCGGCCACCACCACCATCGCGCGCGCCGCGAGCGCGATCAGCTCGCGGTCGCCGCCCTCGCGCCACACCCGCAGGCCGTCCGCGACGTGCACCGCGCCGTCGGCCAGGACCAGCAGGCCGGTGCCCAGGGCGAGCGTCCAACGCCGGTGCAGGGCGTGCTCGCCCCGCGCGGTACGGGGCGGGGCGGCGGCGGGGCGGGGCGGCTGCGCGCGGATGCCGAGTTCGGCCATGGCCCGGCGCGCGACCCCGTCCGCGAGTACCTCCTCGTGGGTGACCGGCAACGGCCCGTGCTCCGCCACGTACTCCGCGAGCGCGGCGGCCTGCGCGAGCAGCGGCGACATCCGCGCGGCCAGCGCGCACTCGGAGGTGGGTGGCACGTACAGCGGCGGCAGCGCGGGCTCGGTCGGACCGCCACCCGGGCCGGTGAGCGGCGCGGGCACACCCAGCTCCAGGAAGCGGGTGCGCAGCCCGTACAGCCCCAGCGGAGTCAGCCGCACCGCCATGAACGGCGCCCCACCGCCGACGAGCTCACGGATCTCCAGGACGCCGAACGCGCGCAGGTCGTCCATCTGATGAGCCAGCGTCAGACCGGTGAACAGCGCCGGATCGGCCACCGATGGCGACCGCGGCCGGCCGTCGGGCGTATACGAGAGCAGTTCGAACAGCCCGCCCATCGGCACCCATCGGCCCGCGTGGTCGTACAGCTCCCGCAACAACTCGCGGATCACGTCACCCCCGCGCAGCACGTGCCCGGCGCGGCGCACCGCCGGTCGCCCGGTGGCCTCGCCGACCGCGACGCCCTCCCACAGGCTCGACCACACGCCCAGTACGTCGCGGGGGCGACCGACCGCAAGCGCCCGGGCGAGCGCGCCGGCGGTCGCGACCGTACGGCCGACCTCGATCAGGCCCGCAGCGCACGCGATCGACCAGACGTGGTGCAACGGCTCCACGTCACGCGCGCTGCGGACGCCCGCGACCGGTTCGTCGATGCCCAGCAGCAGCGCGGCCTCGGCCGCGGGGGCCAGGCGCAGGACCCCGGTCGCGGTGACCGGCCGGCCGCGACCGACCCAGCGGGCGAGGGTGAGCGCGGCGGCGAACGAGGGCGCCGTCGACGCGGCCCGAGCCAGCTCGCGCTCGTCCGGCAACCGCACCGCCGGCAACGCCCTGCCTCGGCCCGGGCCGGTCGCATAGCCCGCCACGAACAACTTCTTCGCCGATCCCCAGCAGGTCGAATCGGCCATCCGGGCCGGGAGTTCGCCCTCGTGCCGATCCAACACCGCGAACATCGGGTCGAGCCGGTCGCTGTCCGGATGCAGGGGCCCGCGCTCGCGCAGGAACTCCAGAAACAGCCGTAACGCGGGCACGACGAGTCCGACGGTGTCGTCACGGGGCAGCGCGACGTGCGCGGGCACCAGGGTCTCCAGCAACGCGTTCAGGTCGCCGGCGCGCCAGCGGGTGTGGTCGTCGAGCCGCAGACAGGCCACCCGCAGGTCGAGCAGCGTGCCCAGGACGTCGATCATCCGCTCCGCGTCCCGGGCCGGTCGGCCCGCTCGCGCGAGCCACGTGCCGAAGTCGGCCACGATGCCGCAGGAATCGGGAGATAGCGCCACGTCGCAGAGCGTAGTGAGCGCCGCAGCCCCTTCGCATGGATTTCGGACAATCCATGCGAACCCCCAAATCGCCGGGAACACCCACCCCCGAACGGGGCCACCGAGCGCACCGTCACCCGCACCCGCACCCGCACCCGCACCCGCACCCGCACCACCCAACCCGACACCGCACCCGCATCCGCACGCACACGCACACAGGCAATCCGCTCGCACCCGGCGTCCGGATACTCCTCCCGCGCCCGCGCGCCCCGCACGCCACGCCGTTCCACGCCCGTCCCCGATCGGTGATGTCCGCCACTTTTACTGACAGAGCGTCAGATCTCCTGCGGACCTGCGTGGACACCGGCGCGTCGAGCCGGAAAAAGACAGCCGTCTCCCTTCAGGTGACGGGTCGTCAGGTGGCATGGTGACCCCAGCGCAGAGCACGCCCGCAACGGCGGCCCCGCGCCGAGGCGACAACGTACGCGATCCACAGTGAGGTGCCCTCGTGCTGCTCGACCCTTCCGCCGCCCTGCTCACCGATCGCGTCGCCGTGGTCACCGGTGCCGCCCGGGGAATCGGCGCGGCGACGGCCGTCGCGCTCGCCAGGTTCGGCGCCGACGTCGCCATCTGCGACCGCGAGCCTGTCGGCCTCCAGGAGACCGCGAAGGCGATCGAGGCCACCGGGCGCCGCGCGTTCGCGGCCGAACTCGACGTCCGCGACGGCGACGGCGTCGAGCACTTCCTCCGCGAGGCGCACACCACGCTCGGCCCGCTGGACATCCTCGTCAACAACGCCGGCGGCGGGTTCTGGTCGCCGTTCCTGGAGGTCCGCCCCAAGGGCCAGACCGCACTCGTCGACGAGAACTTCACCTCCGTCACGCACGTGATCCGGCACGGCACCCCACTCATGCGCGAGGGCGGCTCGATCGTCAACGTCACCAGCATCGAGGCGTTCCGCGCCGCGCCCGGCTTCGCGGTGTACGCCGCGATGAAGGCCGCGGTCGAGCAGCTCACCAAATCGCTCGCCCTCGAACTCTCGCACCGCCGCATCCGGGTCAACTGCGTCGCCCCCGACGCGATCCCCACCCCCGGCGACGCCGGCCTCGCGGAGACCTTCGAGACCGACGAGGGCGCCTACGACTACGCCGCCAAGGTCCCCCTCGGCCTCGGCACCCCCGACGACTGCGCCGCCCCGATCGTCTTCCTCGCCGGCGACCTGGCCCGCTTCGTCACCGGCACCACCCTGCACGTCGACGGCGGCACCATGGCCGCCTCCGGCTGGGTCCGCCGCCCGGACGGCACCTTCACCCCCTGACCCACCCGCGCCCGCCGGCCCGGACCCGGCCCGCACCCGCACCCGCCGACCCCGCTCGCGACCACCCCGAAGCGCCCGCGCGTACGCACCGCCCGTCAGACCGACCGCCCACCGGACCCGACCGACCATCCCGCCCGACCCGACCCGACCGCGGAATTGGGAGTGCAATGGAATTCGGCATCTTTCTTCAGGGCTACAACCCCTCGTTCCGGCGGGAGGGAAACCCCGACGCCGAACACGAAGCCCTGATGAACGACATGGACTTCGCGATCGCCGCCGACCGGGCCGGCTTCAAGTACGTCTGGCTGAGCGAGCACCACTTCCTCGACGAGTACTCGCACCTGTCCGCCAACGACGTCATGTGCGGCTACCTCGCGCACGCGACCGAGCGGATCCACATCGGCTCCGGCATCTTCAACCCGCTCCCCCAGGTCAACCACCCGGCCAAGGTCGCCGAACGGGTCACGATGCTCGACCACCTCACCAAGGGCCGCTTCGAGTTCGGCACCGGCCGCGGCGCCGGCAGCCACGAGATCCTCGGCTTCCTGCCCGGCATCGAGGACATGTCCGAGACGAAGGCGATCTGGGAGGACGTGATCCGCGAGTTCCCGAAGATGTTCCTCCAGGACACCTACGAGGGCTACGACGGCGCCTACTGGCAACTCCCGCCGCGCAAGATCCTGCCCAAGCCGTACGGCAAGTCGCACCCGGCCATGTGGTACGCCGCCGGCAGCCCGCCCTCGTACGCGATGGCCGCCCGAATGGGCCTGGGCGTACTGGGCTTTTCGATCGGCGACCCGGCGAGCGCCGAGAAGCTCGTGGCCGGCTACAAGCGCGAGATCGGCAACGCCGAACCGATCGCCGACTTCGTCAACGACAACGTACTCGCGGTCAGTACCGGCTTCGTCGCCGAGACCCGCGAACAGGCGGTCGCCAACGCGGTCGCGGCCCGGCCGATGTACCTGACCAGCAACGTCTTCCGCTACCACGACACGTTCCCGCACCCGGAGGGCATCCCGTACTGGCCCGAGTTGATGCCCGACCTGACTCCCGAACTGGTCGAGTTCGCCGCCGACGCCGGCGCGCTGATCTGCGGTGCGCCGGACGGTGTACTGGACGCGGTCAAGGCCTACGAGGCGGTCGGCGTGGACCAACTCGTCCTCGGCCTGGGCTGCGACAACCGCGAGAACACGCTCAAGACCATCGAGCTGTTCGGGAAGCACATCATTCCCAAGCTCGACACCGAGCCGGAACACCGCACCACCCGGTTCCGCCGGCAGGCCTGACCATCCCCACCCGGTCGGCGTCCCCGGCCGGGTCCGTCCCGCCCGACACGTGTCACCGCACGACCCGAAAGGCAGCCATGAGCTTCAAGGAATACCCGATCCGGGTGGGCAGCATGCTGTTCACCGCCGTGGACCCCGAGCGCGGCCACGAGGTGAGCTACAACCGCTGGTACGAGCGCGACCACTACTACGCGGGCTGCATGATCGGCCCCGGCATGCTCGCGGGCAGCCGCTGGGTGGCCACCGCCGACCTCAAGGCGTTGCGATTCCCGGCCGACACCGACGTCGTCCCGGCCATCGAGGCGGGCTCCTACGTCGCGATCTACTGGATCAACGACGGCCAGTTCGACGAGTGGAACGCGTGGGCGGTCGACCAGGTCAACTGGCTCTACGGCAACGACCGCGGCTTCCAGCACCGGATCCACGCGCACACCGGCATGTACCTGCACGACAGCCGCTGGTACCGCGACCAGGACCCGGTCCCGCTGGAACTCGCCCTGGACCGCAACTACCAGGGCCTGGTCTCGCTCGCCGTACAGCGCGCCGAGGGCACCACGCAGGAGGACCTGGAGGCATGGTTCACCGCGCAGTTGCCGGACTTCCTCAAGGGCTCGCCGATCGCGTCGGTGGCCGCGTGGACCGCCGTCCCGCTCAAGGACGACGCCCCCGCGTTCGTACCGCGCGACCCGAACGCGGCGACCCGCAGCATGCAGCTGTACTTCCTCGAGGGCGACCCGCGCGAGAGCTGGGACGCCTTCAAGGAGTGGGCCGAGCGGATCGACGCCTCGGGCATCGGCCGGGTCACCTACTGCGCCCCGTGGATCCCCACCGTGGTCGGAACCGACAAGTACACGGACGAGCTCTGGGGATGATCCCGACCGTCACATGAGACGTACGCGGGCCCGGATCGAAGGGCGAATTCGACCCGGGCCCGCGTACGTCACCGAAACAACCGTCGAGGAACGGCCGCGACCACAAGCCGCCACGGTCACCGCAGTCGGCTGTGCCGCTTCCCGTAGAAGAAGTAGACGGCGAAGCCGGCCACCATCCACACCACGAACCGCAGCCACGTCTCGCTGCTGAGGTTGATCATCAACCACAGCGTGGCCATCATCGACAGGATCGGCAGCCACGGCACGAACGGCACCCGGAACGCGCGCGGCAACTCGGGCCTGGTCCGGCGCAGGATCAGCACACTCGCCGCGACCACCAAGAACGCGAACAGCGTACCGATGTTGACCATGACGTCGATCTCGTGGATCGGGGTGAATCCGGCGATCGCCGCGACCACCACCGCGATCAGCATCGTGCTCACGTGCGGCGTGCCGTACTTGGGGTGCACCTTCGCGAACAGCGGCGGCAGCAGCCCGTCCCGGCTCATCGCGAAGAAGACCCGGCTCTGACCCATCATCAGGATCATGCACACGGTGGTCAGACCGGCCACCGCGCCGATGCTGATGATGGTCGCGATCCAGCCCTTGCCGACCGACCGGAACGCCTCCGCCAACGGCGCGGACGACGAGAGCATGTCGTAGCGCTGCATCCCGACCACCACCAGCGACACCGCGACGTACAGGATCGTGCAGATCAGCAACGAGCCGAGGATCCCGATCGGCATGTCGCGCTGCGGCTTTCGGGTCTCCTCGGCGGCGGTGGCGACCACGTCGAACCCGATGTACGCGAAGAACACCAGGGCCGCGCCGGAGAAGATCCCCATCACCCCGTAGATCTGCGGGTCGAACCCGAACAGAGTCTGCACGAGCGGCGCCTTGAGCCCGTCCTTGCCCGAGCCCGACGGCTGCGAGTCGGGCACGAAGGGGTTGTAGTTGCCGGTCTTGATGAAGAACAGGCCGGCGAAGATCACCAACAACACGATCGCGATCTTGATGGTGACCATGACGAGGTTGAACCGCGCCGAGAGCTTGACGCCGAACACCAGGATCGCCGCGACTCCCAGCACCAGCACCAGCGCCGGCAGGTTGACCGTCCCGCCGTCACCCGGCGCGGCCGTGATCGCCTGCGGCAGTTCGATGTCCGCCTGCGAGAGCAGCGAGGTCAGATAACCCGACCAGCCGATCGAGACCACCCCGACGCCGAGCGCGAGTTCGAGGATCAGGTCCCAGCCGATGATCCACGCGGGCAACTCGCCGAGCGTGGTGTACGAGAACGTGTACGCGGATCCCGCCACCGGGACCGTGGACGCGAATTCGGCGTAGCACAGCGCGGCGAGCCCACAGACGAACCCCGCCAGCACGAACGACAACGCGACGGCCGGGCCGGCGTAGTCCTTGGCGGCGGTACCGGTCAGCACGAAGATACCCGTGCCGACCACCACACCGACGCCGAAGACCATCAGGTCGAGTGCGGACAACTCCCGGCGCAGGCCGTGCCCTTCGGAGACATCGGTGTCCTGGATGGACTGCTCGATGTTCTTGGTGCGAAACAAAGCGTTGGCCATGGCAACACCTCCTGGTGGCGGAGACCGTTGCCATGATCGAGGGTTTCACTCCTGTTTTCGGGTGACCGTCCTTCGGCGCGTCAGGGTGATCTTCGAACTCGATCCCGACTCATCGAAGCGGAAACCGGCCCGAGACCGGCGCTCCTCGAAGCGCGGGAGTCCGCGAATCCGGGCACCGACGGGCGGGTTCGGCCCACGAACCGCAGGACCGGACGGACGGCCTGGGAAGGCCGGGCACCCCGCAGACCGGGAGCCGGGAGCCGGAAGGGCGGAAAGGCGGGGAGCCGGAAGGGCGGAAAGGCGGGGAGCGGGGAGCGGGGAGCGGGGAGCGGGGAGCGGGGAGCGGGGAGCGGGGAGCCGGGAAAAGCGAAACGGCCCCGGGGCCGGGAGCGGAAGCCATGGCTCCCACCCCCGACCCCGAGGCCGTCACGTCGCGCGCGCCGCCCTCGGGTCAGGCGGTCGTCTCGTGCTGCTCGGCATCGGCGTCCGCCGTCTTGGACGCGATCTCCTCGACCACCTGGCGCGAGATGTCCTGGGCGTTCAGCCCGATCCGGACCAGCACCTCCGGACGCTCCGCGTGGTCCAGGAACTCCTGCGGGATGCCGAAGTCGCGCAGCGGTACGTCCACCCGCGCGTCCCGCAGCGACTGCGCGATCATCGAACCGACGCCACCGGCACGGCCGTTGTCCTCGATCGTGACCACGAGCCGGTGCCGGGCCGCCAGCGGCGCGAGCCCGGCCGGGACCGGCTTGATCCAGCGCGGGTCGACCACCGTCGCGGCGATGCCCTGGTCGGCGAGCCGGTCGGCGACCTCGACCCCGATCTCGGCCATCTGCCCGACGGTCACGATCAGCACGTCGCCGCGCTCACCACCACCGTTGCGCTCGGGGCCGGTACGGCGCAGCACGTCCATCCCGTCGATCCGCCCGATCGCCTCGATGTCGGGACCCACCGCGCCCTTGCCGAACCGCACCACGGTCGGCGCGTCGTCGACCTCCATCGCCTCGCGCAGTTGGGCGCGCACCTGCGTCGCGTCCCGGGGTGCGGCGAGCCGCAGGCCCGGCACGACCTGGAGGATGGACATGTCCCACATGCCGTTGTGGCTGGCCCCGTCCGGCCCGGTCACACCGGCCCGGTCGAGCACGAAGGTCACGCCGCACTTGTGCAGCGCGACGTCCATCAGCACCTGGTCGAACGCCCGGTTGAGGAAGGTCGCGTACACCGCGACGACCGGGTGCAGGCCGCCGGTGGCCAGGCCCGCCGCCGAGGTCACCGCGTGCTGCTCGGCGATCCCGACGTCGAACACCCGGTCCGGGTGCTTGGCGGCGAACTTGTGCAGCCCGACCGGGATCAGCATCGCGGCGGTGATGCCGACGACGTCCTCGCGCTCGTCGGCGATGGCGACCATCTCGTCGGCGAACACCGACGTCCACGACGCGCCCGACTTCTTCACCGGCAGGCCGGTCTCGGGGTTGATCACCCCGACCGCGTGGAACTGGTCGGCCGCGTCGTTGACCGCGTGCGCGTAGCCCTTGCCCTTCTGGGTGATCGCGTGCACGATCACCGGTCCGCCGAAGCCCCGGGCCCGGCGCAGCGCGTTCTCCACGGCCTCGACGTCGTGCCCGTCGATCGGGCCCACGTACTTCAGGCCGAGGTCCTCGAACAGCCCCTGCGGCGCGACCGCGTCCTTGAGACCCTTCTTGGCGCCGTGCAGCATGTCGTAGACGGGGCCGCCGACCACCGGCGTGCGGCCGAGTACGCCCTTGCCCCACTCCAGGAAGCGCTCGTAGCCGCGCGTGGTGCGCAGCGTCGCGAGGTGGTCGGCGAGGCCGCCCTGGGTCGGACCGTACGAGCGCTCGTTGTCGTTGACCACGATGATCACCGGGCGGTCCTTGGCCGCCGCGATGTTGTTCAGTGCCTCCCAGGCCATACCGCCGGTCAGCGCGCCGTCACCGATCACCGCGACCACGTGCCGATCGGTCTGCCCGCGCACCTGGTACGCCTTGGCGAGGCCGTCGGCCCAGGAGAGCACCGTCGAGGCGTGCGAGTTCTCGATCACGTCGTGCTCGGACTCGGCACGACTGGGGTAGCCGGACAGGCCGCCGGCCTGGCGGAGCCCGCCGAAACCGTCCTTGCGGCCGGTCACGATCTTGTGCACGTAGCTCTGGTGGCCGGTGTCGAACAGGATCTTGTCGCGCGGCGACTCGAACACCCGGTGCATCGCGATCGTCAGCTCGACCACACCGAGGTTGGGACCCAGGTGACCACCGGTCTTGGAGACGGACTCCACCAGGAAGGTGCGGATCTCGTCCGCGAGCTGCGCGAGCTGCTCGGGCGAGAGGGCCTTGAGATCACGGGGTCCTCGAATGCTGTCCAGCAGGGCCACCCGTTCCTCCTTCGTCAGATCCGTCACCGCCCCCACGGGTCTGCGTGCAGGAGAGGCGTCCATCGAGTCTAGACGCGGCGGTGCACCCGGATGGTTCGCATCGGGGTACCGCGATGGGCCATCCGTGCGGAACGGCTCACATCGACACGCCGGCGATCTGCGCCTCGGGTGTGCGTTCGACGGCGAAGGGAGACATCTCGCTCATCACCATCGCCATCGCGCCGAGCACCTCGGCGCGCTCGCCGAGCGACCCGGTGACCACGGACAGTCGGCGTGAGGCGCTGGGAATGGCGTACCGCCCGACCGACTCGACGATCGGCGCGATCAACAGGTCGCCGGCTCCGGCGAGGTCCCCGCCGAGGACGATCCGTTGCGGATTGAGCAGGTTCGTCAGGCTCGCCACGCCCACTCCCACGTGCCTGCCGGCGTCCGCGACCACCCGCCGGCAGCCGGCGTCGCCGTCCTTGGCGAGCTCGATCATGCGCTGGATGGTCAGGTCGGTGCCGTGACTGCCGCGGAGCAGGTCGAGCAGGTAGGAGGCGTTGGTGAAGGTCTCCAGGCAGCCCCGGTTGCCGCACCGGCACACCGGTCCGGACTCGTCCAGCGTTATGTGACCGATCTCGCCCGCGGTGCCGCCCGGGCCCCGGTACAGCCGGCCGCCGATCACCAGGCCCGCGCCGACACCGCCGGACACCTTGAGGTAGGCCATCTCGGTACAACCCACGCCCGCGCCCCACACGAGTTCGCCCAGCGCGCCGAGGTTGGCGTCGTTGTCGACCAGGACCGGCAGGCCCAGGCGTGCCTGCATCGCCTCGCGCGGGTGGCAGCCCACCCAGCCCGGCAGGATCGTGGTCGAGCCGAGCGCGCCGGTGTCGATGTCGATCGGGCCGGGCACGCCGAGCCCGACACCGGTGACCTCGCCCCGGACCGCGCCTGCGCGCTCCAGCAGCACGCCGAGCAGGCGGTCCGCGAGCGCGAAGCCCTCGTCGGCGGAGGAGTCGACATCGATCGGCACGTGCTCCTCGGCGAGCACGCGGTGCGCGAAGTCACCGATCGCCACGCGCAGGTGACGGTGGCCGAAATCGATGCCGACGACGACGCCCGACGCCCGACTGAGCGAGACGTTGCGGGCCCGCCGGCCGCCGGAGGACGTGGGGGTCACCTCGACCATGTCGAGGGCCTTCAACTCCCGTACGATGTTCGACACCGTCGCAGCGGACAGCCCGGTGCTCCTGGCGATCTCGGCCTGGGTGAGCGCACCCGCCATGCGCACCGCGTGCAGGACCCGATCGAGGTTGGCCCGGTGCAGCGAGGACTGGGACCCGGACGAGTGCGACCCCGGCGGCTGGGCCTCCTGGAAGCGGGCCCCCGTCATGCCGTCGGACATCTGCGATCCCCTCGCCCCGGTGCATCGAACGCACTTCATGTGTGCAAGTCCTGAACTCTATTGCGCCCTTCGTTCGGGTAGAAGAGTCAAACCTGAACGCAGGCGTCACGATCGGGCCTCTATTCACAGCTCCGCACACGGTGAACGCATGGAACGTTACAAACACCCCTTTCGCGCCGGCGCCCGGTGTCCGGTGTCCCGTGCACGTCGGGCGTCGGGCGTCGGGCAACGGGCGTCGGGCGTCGGGCGCCGCCGGACCCGCCCACTCGCTCGCTCACCCGCTCCGCGACGCGGAACGCGGCGCGGTCACAGCCGAGGTTCCCAACGTTCGCCCGCGAGGGCCTCCTCGACCAGCCGGACCGCCCGCTCGGTGGCCGCCGCCCGCGAGCCCTCGTACTCGTACATGCGCAGCGCCGCCTCCATCGCGGCCACGGGCACCCTGCCCGCGAGTTCGACGCGCGCCGTGCCGTAGCCGTGCCGGGCGGCGGCGAGCGCGGCGGCGACGTGCTGGCGGGCCATCCGGGCCAGGATCAACGGGTATTTGCGCAGCACGTCGTGGCTTCGATAGCCGGGCGGGCACAGGTCGTACAGCCAGGCGACCGCCGTGTGCTCCCAGCCCGGTACACCGGGTGGCCGAACGCCTCGCGGCCAACCCGCCGGCGCGATCCCGTCCCTCCCGCGGGGCTTGGATTCGGCCCCGTTCCCGGCCTCGGCACGCCTGAAGCGCCCCGGCTGCTCCCAAGCCGGGGTGTCGCGATCGCCATTGCCGTACATATGTTCGATTATGCGCGGTGGTTGGCCGAGAATGCACGTGTGGATCATGGAGGGGGACATCCCGTACCCGCGTTCGACCTCCGGGTCGTCGTGGCCGCCCCGCTCCACCCCCGCTCCGCCCCCGTTCGACTCTCGTACGACCCTCCAGGAGGACCCGTGATCCAGGCCGACCGCTCCGGCGACGAGGCCGCATTCGCCCACATACCGCTGGTCGGCGTGTGGCGGAACGGCTTCCTGGAATCGATCCACCACGGCAGCGCCGTACTCACCGGCACCGACGGCTCGGTGGTCGAGGGACACGGCGCCGTGAACGCGCCGATGTTCCCCCGCTCGACCAACAAGCCGTTCCAGGGCCTGGCGATGGCGCGCAACGGGCTCGACCTGGACGGCGAGCTGCTCGCGCTCGCCTGCGCGAGCCACTCCGGCGAGACGTTCCATCTGGAGGGCACCCGACGGATCCTGGCCCGGGCGGGCCTGCCGGAGAGCGCGCTGCGGTGCGTGGCGGACCTGCCCCTGGGTACGGCGCAGCGCGACGCGTGGCTGGCGGCCGGCAAGGGCCCGGAGCGGATCGCGATGAACTGCTCGGGCAAGCACGCCGCGATGCTGCTCACCTGCGTGCGCAACGGCTGGTCGACCGAGGACTACCTGG
>NZ_JBSFEO010000037.1:0-130812 GCF_053594475.1 Embleya sp. NPDC001921 | reverse complement strand
ATCTGCACCCCGGTCGGCACCCCGCTCGACGCGTGGCCCGAGGGCACGCTCAGCACCGGACAGCCCGCGCACCGACGCCCGCACCCGCGTCGGTGTCCGGGACTGCCCGCGCGACCGGGTGCGCCCGCGCCCGTGTCTGCGCCCGCGCCCGCGCCCGTGGACGCGGACGTGGACAGGAGTCAGTCGGCTCGGTTGCCCACCCGTGTGCGTGTTCGCGTTCGTGCTCGGGGGCGGGTGGAGCGCTGGGACGGAATCGGCCTGCGTCGGGTCGTGGTGCCCGCGCCCGGGCTCGGACTCGTACCCGGGCTCACGCCCACGCTCGCGCTCGCGGTTGCCGTGCCGGAGAAGACGGGTTCGGGGCCACCGGCACCCGCGACGGCCATGATGCCCGCGTGTTCGGCCTTGCCCGTCCCGGAGGTCACCCTTCGGGGCTCGGGTCCGCTCGCGTCCATGCCGATGCCCGCGTCCATGCCGATGCCCGCGTCCGGGCTCGCGCCCGCGTCCGGGCTCGCGCCCGCGTCCGGGCTCGTGCCTTGGTGCGGGACCGCCTCCGCGTTCGTGCTCGCGGTGGCGAGGGTGTCGGCCGTACGGGCCGCGTGGGCGAGTGGGACGGTGCACAGGGCGGCGGTGAGGGCGATCAGGGCGCCGGTGGTGGGCGCGCCGAACGCGGCGAGTGCGGACAGGCCGACGATCGGGCCGCACGCCGTGCCGAAGGTGTTCGCCGACATCGCCAGGCCGCTCCACCGACCACGCGCGTCCAGTCCCGCGGCCACGCCCAGGACGTACGTGGTGACCGCCTGGCACGAGGCGTTCCAGCCGAGCAGGCCCACCGCGTACAGCGCGAACCCGCCGGGCGGTGCCAGGGTCAGGGCCAGCGCCGCCAGTCCGCCCGCGCCCACCGCCGTTACCAGCGGGACGGTTCGGGCCCGGCCCCGGCCGACCGACGTCGCGATCAGGACGCCGACGACGCCGGCCAACAGGCAGGCCGCGCACAGCGCGCTCACCATCGCGGCGGACAGGCCCACCCGATCGGTGCCGACGCCCGCCGCGATGGCCCACAGCGCGTTCATGGCCACCGAGCGAACGCCGACGGCGGTGGTCAGCAGCAGCCCGGTACGACGCCGCGGCACCGGTCCGAGCGCGGCGGCCGGATCGAGCGCGGCCGCGGGCGCCGGAAGATGCCGCACCATCGGCAACGCGCCCAACCCGACCGCCGCCAGTACGCCCACCGTCGCGCCCCGCCCACCGCCGAGAACCGGGACCAGCACGTACAACGCGGTCCCGGACAGGGCCACCGCGAGCAGCGCGAGGCCGGACGTGCGGGCCGGGTCGGCCGTACCCGCCATCGCGGCGGTGGCCACGGTCAGCGCCATCCCGCTCCCCGCGCCGCCGACGATCGCGCCCGCGACGGCGAGCCATGTACTGCCGGTGAGCGCCGCGAGCGTGAAGCCGCCGACCATCAGGAGCAGCCCGGCGCGGGCCGGACGTTCGCGCCCCGCACGCCCGGCGGCCCGGGTGATGCCGGCGCCCGCGAGCGCGGAGGCGAGGAGTACGGCGGTGCCGATCGCGCCGGCGGCGGTGCCGGACAGTCCCAGGCCGGTACGCACGGCGTCGAGGAAGATCGGCAGCAGGTTGGCCATCAGATAGCCGGCCGAGGCCAGTACCGAGATGGCGGCGACGGCCGCGCCGGGCCGGCCCGCGCGGGCGCGCGAGGCGTCGGACCGGCTCGCGCGGGCGCGCGCGGGCAGGGTGAATACGGACACGGGTGGAGCTCTTTTCCCGAACGGGCCGGTACGGCAGGCCGAACACCGCGCACGGGCCGGCGGGGCGGCCGGCGGGCGCGGCGGGGCAGGGGAGCATGGCGGGCCGGGAGCCCGTCGAGAGGGCGGTACGACCGTGGCCGGATGCTCTGTGTGCGGTGTCCGCGCGGACCTGTGTACGGGGACGCCGGGCCGCGCGTGGTGGCGACCGGCGGCGATGGCGGCACGGTCGCGGGGGCCGCTCGAAGCGGCCGAGGCAGGGGCGGGGCGTTACACGGGCGTCCAGGCGGGAGGCGGGGCGAGGGGGGTCTGCGAGGGCGTGTCGCGAGGACGTGCCCTGGGCCCCGGTGAGGTCGATCCTGAGCGACCCGGCCCGGGTGCGCGAACCCGTTCGCGGTGACGCGTGGGGTCCGGCGGGATCAGGGTGGCACCCCGTGAGGCGTGATGTCCAGGTTTGCTGGTTTGGAATCTGTAACAGGTGGGTAATGCGCGCGCAGTCGCTCGATCGGGTCGTCTCGACGGCGTCCGGTCGGCAACCCCACGACGCGCCGATCACGCCCCGGACATCGAGTGGGCAGGGCACGCCACGAAGCGGTCGGATCCGACCGTTTTGCGGCAGGACTCGATCTCGGTCTCGTTCTGTGTTAGTCTTGAGCCTGTTGCAGTTGTGGTTCGCATCATCTTCTGAGTGCGCCTGTAGAGCTGTTCACTACAGGCGCATTTTGCATTTCGGTAGCTTCCGAAATGAGGGCGAAAAACGCGGCGACGCCCGGATTCACGAAGTGTGGATTCGTTCATCGGCCCACATGTAGGGAGAAAAATATGGCTACCGGAACCGTGAAGTGGTTCAACTCGGAAAAGGGCTTCGGCTTCATCGCGCAGGACGGTGGCGGCGACGACGTCTTCGCCCACTTCTCCGCGATTCAGGGCAACGGCTACCGTGAGCTCGTCGAGGGCGAAGCCGTCGAATTCGACGTCGTGCAGGGCCAGAAGGGCCTCCAGGCGGAGAACATCAACCGCCTCTGATCTTCACCGATCAGCACGACCGAGGGCCGGTGCCGCACTTCGTGTGCGGCGCCGGCCCTCGGCGTTTTCCGGTTCGGAGGCGTCTTCCGGTTCGGCGGGGTTCGCCGGGGCGGCGGGATTCGCCGGGTCGGCGGGTGCTCAGACCGGCTGGGTGACGCCCGACGAGCCGCCCGTGCCGAGTGCGGCCAGCTCCTCCTCGACCCGACGCGCGTGGGCCTCCTCGTCCTCCCGGGCCTTGCGCGGACTCCAGCGGCCGGCCATCACGAACACGCACGGGACGAACAGCGCCTGACACGCCAGCGTCAGCCACCACCAGCGCATCCACTCGTCGCTCGCGCGGTCTTTCGCCTTCTGCACTTCCTCGCCGTGGTCGATCAGGATTCCCAGCGACTTCTGCTTCTGCTCGACCAGATTCAGCTTGGCCATGTCGCCACCGGCCAGTTGCAACGCCTTGATCTGCAGCTCGATCGGGATCGACGCGCGGTCGGGGAACTTGGACAACTGGACGAACAGCGCCGGATCCTTCATCACCAACTCCAGCGCGGGACCCGCGTCCGCCTGTGCCGCGACCACCTCCTCGCCGTGGTTCACCAGCGGTGTCGCCGACGTGACGATGACCGGTGTGAACACCGCCGACACCGACACCACGATCCGGATGATCCAGCCCCACACCGCCAGCCCCGTCGCGGTCGCCGCCGGGTTGTGCTTCTCGACGGTCTCCGTGTACCCGGCCATCCACGGCGCGTACGTCAGCCCGCTGCACACGCCGATGCCCACCAGGAGCCACGCGAACGTGTAGTAACCGGTGTCCGGCTTGTCGGTGGTCAGCGCGAACAGGAACGTGAACACCACCGTCCCCACGCCGCCCACGATCATGAACGGCTTGCGCACCCGGGTCAGGTCGGACGCGATGCCGACCACGACGAGCGCGATCGCGTTGGCACCCCAGTACCAGTTGGCGAGCGCGTTGGTGCGCTGCTCGGAGTACCCGTAGACGGTCGAGTAGTAGACGACCAGGTTGCCGACGACCGTGTAATAGAACATCAGGTGCAGGCTGATCCCGAGCGCCGGCGCGAGGATGTCCAGCCGCATCATCTGTCGCCAGTGGTTCTTCTGCGCGGCCTCCACGTCCAGGCCGCGCGCCTTGGCCTCGATCAGCGCCTTGTCGCGCAGCGAGACCATGAGCTGATCGCGCAGCGCCGGGGACAGTTCGCGCAGTCCGAACAGCGCGATCACGAACACGATCAGGCCGGCGATGCCCGCGTACCGGAACTCGTCCTGCCAACTGCTCGTATCGAGGGTGTTGCTGCTGACGGTGGTGACCACCAGGCTGCCGATGATCGGACCCAGCGTCCAGAATCCCATCGCCCCGGCCCGGCCGACCTGCGGCGAGAAGTCGCGGATCAGCGCGGGCGTGGCGACCAGGGCCATGCCCTCGACGATGTTCACCAGGGCCATGAAGAACATGAACCAGCCCTTGCTCTCCGCGTTGGGCAACGCGAACAGCACGAGCACGCCGGTCAGGGCCAGGCCGTACACGACCAGGTTGGCCCGCCCCCACCGGTCGGCGAGGCCGGCCAGCAGTGAGGCGAACGCGCCGACCGCGTTGCCGACGACCGAGATCATCGTGGCGTACATGAAGGTCATGCCGTACTCGTGCATCAGCAGCGTGGAGACCGCGTACTGAATGTAGAGCTCGTAGTACAGGATCACCGAGGCGACGACCACGATGGACAGGTAGAAGATCCGCGGCCCGTTGGCCGGATAGCGGTCCAATTGCCGGTGCCACAGGCCGCGGACCAGCGCGGGCAGCGGGCCGGAGGGTGCCGGTGCCGTGGGCGTCGTGGATGGCTCGGGATCGCTCGCGGCGGACGGGCCCGATGGGGATGTGCTGGAAGACATGCGGCCTCCTCGACGAGCGTGGGTCTATCGAGGTACGGGGGTGCACCGAGGTGCACAGGGGTGCAGCGGTGCGGGGGTGCTGAGGGAACAAGGCCGTGCGGACACGTCGGACCAGGGGGAAGGGACGACCCCCTGGGCCAACGCGTGGAGTGACCTTAGTACCGGCCGGTAGCGCGCTACCAGAGCGAACGCCAAGAAATGGAACGGGTTGCGATTCTGATCCCGGTCAACGCCCGTACCTGGGCGGATGCCACGGGTCCGGCGCGCGTGGGCGGGGGGCGGTCGGGCGTGCGGGCGGGGACGGTCGGCGGGTGGCCCGGGGGTGACCCGGGGTGGCCCGGTGGCGGTCGGGCGATGGTGGGGGCACGGTCGGGGACGGTTCGGGGCGAGGAGGCCGGCGGTGCGTGGGGCGAGGTTGCGGTGGGACAAAGCTGGAGGATATTGCCGAAGCCGGGAGATCGATTGGGGGACACTTGCGCATGCGGTTCCGGCCCGCCGCCGTGCCGTCGCGTTCTACCGTGGACCCACCGTTATCGCCCAATGCAAGGGGTATCGCGTGGAATCGATCTCGGTGGACCTCCTGAGCGGACTCGCCGCGGGAGCCGGGGGCGACGCCGGCCGACTGGCCTGGACACGCCTGGTGGAACTGGTCCGGACGCCACTGCCGCGTGCGGCGGATCCGCGTGCGGCGGATCCGTCGGGGAGCGAGTCGGGGACGGAGCAGGGGCCGGAGCCGGGGCCGCGATCGTGGCCGCGGTCGGGAAGCGAACCGGGGGCGATAGCACGGTCTTTGTCGGGCGGGGGCGAGTCGTCCGTACCGCACCGGCGAGCCCCGGTGCCCACGGGTGAGTTGGAACTGACCCTGCTCGGCCACGAGGCGCCCGGCGGCCTGCGGGCGTACACCCGGGCCCACGCGCTCGCCGGCGCACTGTCCTTACGGGCCGACCGGGACCCGGACTTCGCCCGCTCGATCGACCACTGGTACGCGGACGCGCGCCGGATCGGGATGGACGGCGAGGCGGGCGCTGCCGGGTCGGAGGCGGAGGGGCACGGGTGTTGTCGCGGCGGTGGCGCCGGGCTTGCCGGTGGAGGCGGCGTGATCGTGCTGGGGGAGGACTCCGACGGCCCGTTCCGGGTGGGGGCGTTGGGGTATTCACCGGGGCACGCGCAGGGTCCGACGGGTGGCGTGGCGGCCGGGGCGGAGGACGCGTGGGCGGAAGGGTCGGTGGGGGAGGGGGTTGGTGAGGGCGACGGGGGCGGAGGAGGGGGTGGAGAAGAGGGGGATGGAGCGGAGGACGATGCGGGCGGCGCGGTGAGGTGATTGGCGTGTCGGTTTCGCGGCCGGGGTGGCGTGGGGCGGGCCGGGTCGCGGCAGGGCGGGGCGTGTTCGTGTCGGAGGCACGGCGTTGGCGAGGTGGGGTGACGCGCCGGTGTGGCGAGGTTCGGCTTCGGGGCGATGCCGGCCGGGTGGAGTCATGCCTGCACGCACGCACTCCCTCACGTACGTGCGTCCCGGCCGGGGTGGGACCTCGCGGGGTCGAGGCCCCGGTTCGTATCTTCGCGTAGCGCAAGCCTCGGTTCAGGTCTTCGCGTGTCGGCGGCGGACCGGGGCGCCGCGGACCGTGGTCGGGCGGCGGGCGTCGTCCGTGTCGGGGTGGGACTCGGCCCGTGTGGCGGACTGGGCCTCGGGTCGGGGCTCGGGCCGTGGGCGGGGGTCCGCCGCGGTGGGGTCGAGGATGAAGCGCATCCGGGTCAGATGCGCCCGAGCGGTCTCCAGACCTCGATCGGCCGGCCCGGGGACACGTTCGCGCATCGCCACGACGGCGGGCCCCAGGCGTACCGCCTCGCGGGCGTCCGCCACCCGCAGCCAGACCTTGAGCGCGTTGTCGGCGGCGGCGATCGTACTCGGGTGTTGCGGGCCGACCGCCTCGGCGCCGCGTTCGGCGACCTGGCAGTAGATCAGTACCGCGTCCGCGACTCGGCCCAGACCGGCGCTCACGAACGCCAGCATCGCCTGCGCGTCCAGCGTCCCGGGATGCGCGGGGCCGACCAACTTCTCCATGTGCATGCTGAGTTCGGCGGCCTTCTGCCAGGCCTCCATGCCGCGCCCGGTGTCCGCCGCGTGCCGGATGGCGGCCAACTCGTTCCAGTACGTGGGCAGTACGTCCGCCGGCCGAATCAGCGCGCCCGCCGCCGACGCACCCTGCGACAGTGCCCGGCGGGCCGGCGTGGGTGCGACCGCCCGGCCGCGTACCGGCATCGACATCGGCCGGCCCGGTCCGATTCCTCGATGCGGTGCCAGCGCCGGGGGTAGTTGGGTGGGGCTCGTGGCCGGTGGCCGGCGCGCCGGAGTCGGCGTCAAGGCACTCGCGTCCGTGCTCTGGATGCGCACGGTTATCCGGGGCGGCAGCGGCGGAGGCGGCGGCTCGGGGTGCGGGCGCGGGGCCGAACCGGTGGCCCGACGGCTCGACTTGGCGGTGGTCGCGGGGCGCGGCGCGAGCCGCCTCGCCACGCCCGACCCCGGGTTGTACACGGGCTCGGCCGCGGGGCCCTCGGCGGCGCTGTGCGTACCGTCCTTCGCGGGGCCGGTCGTCGGGCTGTCGGTCCGGTCGTTCGCGGGGCCGGTCGTCGCGCTGTCGGTCCGGTCGTTCGCGGGGCGGTACGCCGGGCCGGGGAACTCCGGCTCACGGTCCAGGAGGGCGGCCTTGGTGGGCGGGCGCGGCTTGGTGCGGGCGGCCGGGGTCGCGGCGCCGCGACCGGTCGGCGACGGAACGCCGTCCCCGCGACCGGGTCGGCCCAGCGGACGGCTGCCCGGTTTGGCCACGCCGGCCCGGAGCGCCTCGCGCAGGCTGGTGCCCGGCACCTCGGGCTCGTCGTCCGGCCCGGAGGTGAGCGCGGAACGCACCAGGCCCAACGCGCGTCGACCGACCCCGGGTTCGTCCCGCGAGCGGGCGGGCGGGTGTGCGTCCGGTTCGGTGCCGGGTTCGGCGCGGGGATCGGAGAGCGGCGGCCGGTGGGCGGTGGGCTCGGGGGTGACACCGCCACCGACGACGCCGGAGCCGCGCAGGCCGGAACGCTGCGCCGGGGTCATGCCGTTCGGCGGCACGGCGGACAGCGCCGACACCCCGGTCCCGCCCGCGGCGTTGCCACGCGGAGTGACCGCCTTGAGCCGGCGGACGGCCGTACGCAGGGTCGGCGGCCGGGCCTCGGGAGAGCAGTTCGCCAACGCGAGCGACCCGGCGGACGGCGCGAACTCGACGGTGTCCGGCGCCAGTCGGGCCCGCTCGGCGAGCAACGGATGGATCTCCTCGGCCGGTACCGGATCCGGCAACTCCGGGAAGCCCTGCCCGAGCGCGGCCACCAGCGCCCGAGTGAACGGATGCGGCGGGCCCTTGACGTCCGGGGGGTTCAACACGCCCCACAGCGGGATGCCCCGGCACAACTCGTGCGCCCGCTCGCGGGCGGTCTCCCAGGATTCCCGGCCGGCCGTCAGATCGCAGATCACCAGGGTGTTCTCGGCCGGCCGAGGCCCCAGCAGCTCGACCACCCAGGACCACGGAAGCCCGTCGTACCGCACCGAGCCGGGAGTCGAATCACGCAGCCCGAGGTGCAGTTCGCGACGTCTCCGGTCAAGCAGGAGGCGGCCGGTCAGATACACGATCACCGGGCCGTCCACCGCACCGGCGGCCTGAAGATAGGCCCGAACGGCGTGCGGCTGGACCGCGTCCGGCAACTGGACGACATCGGCGGCGGCGTCCGGAAAGAGCTGATGCGGCGTCAGAGCCGACATCGCGACCAGGTTGCCACCACTGTCCGAACGCCGTCCCCGCCCGGATCTACCACCCTCCACGAGCAGCAACTGGCCTCGCTCGGACGGGATTCGGATGAGCCGCCCACCACGTTCGGTCATGTGTGCCTCCCCGGCCGAGCCCTCTTGGGTGGACCACCACGCTCCTGAAGGTTAGGGGTATCGACCGGCCATGGTCGACATATCGGACCGGTTGGCCGGTGGGGCGCACCGACGAACACGGTCGCAACGAGGCACCCCGGGGGCGCACAAGGGGCGCAGGCGCACACGTCCCGGCCGCGCGGCGAACCCCGCCCGCCGGGCCTGTCGGGCCTCCCCTTCCCATTCCCAGGCTTCCGTCGCCCCGCGCGGGCGAATCGCATCCTCGGGTGCCGGCCGGTTGTCACCGGCGGGTTGTCAGCCGTGCGACGGGTGGTGTCGCCGACGGTCGGGACGGCCTCGCGCGTGGGGTCGGCCGACGATCGTCCCGGAGGGGGCGGCGTCGCCCTTCGAGAGCGGTGCTCTCGTTCATGTGCAGTGCTCTGGTGTCTGGCACACTGACCGCATGACCGCAGCCCCCCGCACGGCGCGCGACCGCGCGAGAGTCGAATTGACCCACGAGATCAAGGAGGCCGCGCGTCGCCACCTTGCGGCCGAGGGTGCCCAGCAGTTGTCGCTGCGCGCCGTCGCTCGCGAGCTCGGTATGGCCTCGTCCGCGCTGTACCGCTACTTCCCGAGCCGGGACGACCTGCTGACCGCGCTGATCGTCGACGCCTACAACGCGGTGGGCGAGCGGGTCGAGCGGGCCGTCGACGCGGCGGCCCCCGCCGAGCACCCGCGCGCCGCCTGGCGCGCCCTGTGTGCCGCCGTTCGGGACTGGGGGCGTGAACATCCGCACGAATACGCGCTCATCTTCGGCTCGCCGGTGCCCGGATACCAGGCTCCGGAGGACACGAACGTCCCCTTCACCCGCGTCCCGGCCGCGCTTTTGCGCATCCTGCGCGACTCGGCCCACGACTTCGCCCGCCCCGCCGGCGAATCCGCTCTCCCCGGCCCGCTCGCGACCCAGTTCCAGGCGGTGGTCGAGGCGGGTGCGCTGGACGTGCGGCCGTCGGTGCTGGCTCGGGCGGTATTCGCCTGGACGGGCGTGTTCGGCATCGTGAGCTTCGAACTGTTCGGCCAACTCGCCGGCAGTGCCGACCCCGCCGACGCCTTCTTCGCGTACGCGGTCGAGCGGCACGCCGATCTGCTCGGGCTGGCCTGACCCGGCGCTGTCGGCGGGCGTCGCGTAGGGACACCGCGTGCGGCGCCCGTGCCGGGGCCGTTCCGCACGTATGTCACCGGTTCGACCCATGGGTAGGATCCACGGCCCACGGTCCTCGCGGCGTCCATCGATTCGATGCGCCGTTCGGGCCTCGAATCGGAGGTGTACACGTGAGTTCGCACGTCCTGCACGTCAGCGTCGACTGCGCCGACCCGTACGCGTTGGCCTCGTTCTGGTCCCAGGTCCTGGGCCGACCGCTCGGCCCGGAAGACCGGCCGGGCGACCCCGAAGTGGAGGTGCTCCTGGAGGAGGGGCCGACACTGCTGTTCCTACAGGTTCCGGAGGAGAAGGCGGGGAAAAACCGGCTGCATCTGGATCTGCGGCCGACGACCGGCCTGCGTGACGCGGAGGTCGAACGTGTCGTGGCCCTGGGCGGCCGCCTGGTCGACGACCGACGCAACCCGGACGGGACCGGGTGGGCCGTACTGGTCGACCCGGAAGGCAACGAGTTCTGCGTCGTGCGGAGCGCGGCGGAACGCGGGGAGTGAGCGCGCGGCGCGAGACGGGTGAGCCCGGCTGGGCAGGCAGGGGGAGCCGGAGGGCGGGCGCTCGCCCGACCGGCGCGGCCACTGCGGCCACTGCGGCCACCGCGGCCACCGAGCCCACCGCGGCCACCGAGCCCACCGCGCCCGGCCGAAAACCGATGTTGCGTAAGTATGTTCCCCTGCTAGCGTCGCGGCGTGGCGAAATTGAACCAGATCATCGCGGTGGAGAAGGGCGTCAAGACCAAGTCCTTCCAGGAGTTGACGGACGCTCACCAGCGGGTCCAGAAGGGCGCGTTGCTGTCCGGCATCTCGCGTACCTACCAGCCCAAGGACGAAGAGGGCGAGCAGTTGCCGCCCGAGTCGACCCGGGTCCAGGTCAAGGGCGAGGAGGTGCTGCGTTCCGTCACCGGCACGCTGACCCGCCTCTTCGACGTGACCGCGACGAAGGACTGGGCCAACTGCGAGGCACGCGCCGACGTGGTGGTCGACGGGACGCCGCTGCTGCGTGATGTGCCCGTGTCGTACCTGCTCTTCCTGGAGAAGCAACTGGTCGACGTGCACACGTTCGTGCGCAAGCTGCCCATCCTGGACGCCGCCGAGACCTGGACGCTCGACCCCTCCACGGACTCGTGGCGTACCGAGCCCGTGCGTACCGTGCGGACCAAGAAGGTGCCGCGCAACCACGTCAAGGCCGAGGCGACCGAACACCACCCGGCCCAGGTCGAGATGTACTTCGAGGACATCGCCGCCGGCTACTGGACCACGGTCAAGTTCTCCGGCGCGCTGCCCGCCCGCCGGGTGAACGAACTCGTCGACCGGGTGGAAAAGCTCCAGCGCGCGGTGAAGTTCGCCCGCGAGGAGGCCAACGGCGCGGAAGTGACGGACCGTCGGATCGGCGACGCCGTCTTCGGCTACCTGCTCGGCAACGGCCAGGGCGGGTAGTCTTCGAGAATCCCCCGGCCGGAGGGTCGGGGGTGCGCGAAAAGCGCAAGCTGAAACTGAAGCTTGTCGTGACGAACGCGGGTAACGGTGGAGGTTCGAATCCTCCCCCTGGCACCACCGGCCGGGGTGGCCCAAAACGGCAGAGGCAGCCCGCGATCAATCTCAGACTCTTGCTCCAGACTCAGCATTGCCGCCCATCGCCGGATCGACCGGACGGGGCTCCAGTCGTCGGTTGCTGGTTCGACTCCAGCCCGGGCCGCTCGTGGCCTGGTAGTTCAAAGGTAGAACGCGACGACTTTCAAGACGACCCTGGTCCTTAAACGTGCCGGCGTGCCCGATAGGGCGGCACAGCGGGCCTCCGCGGGCAGGCTAGACCCGCGGAGGCCTACCAATTCCCTCGCCGAGTGGTAGCGGTCCCTTTCCCTTGCCGAGCGGTAGCGGTCCATTTCCTTCGCCGAGTCGCAACGATCGTTCTCCCGCGTCGAGTGGCGGCGATCGTTTTCCTTCGCCGAGTGGCGGCGATCCTTGGACGTGCGGCATCGGCCTTTCGGCGGGTGGCACCAGCCCCTTGACAGGTGGCGGCATTCCCTTTGCCGGGTGGCCTCGGTTCACCTGCCGGGCGGGTGCGGTGCACGTGCCGGGTGGCATCAATCCATCTTGACCAACTCGCGCCATCGCACGAGGACTTCGGGATCGCCGTCGAGTCGGCAACCGGTGGCGTCGGCTCGATTCCAGACCAGGAGATACAGGGCCTCGGCCGGGCCGGAGACGGTGAGATCGGCGCCGGCCGCTCCCGGTTCGACTCGGCGCCCGTCGGTGCCGATCCGCATCGTCCACGCGGCCGGGTTGTCGTCGGGGTCGATCGTGATGCTCAGCGGCGGGTCGGCGACCAGATTTAGGCCGGGCCGGGACAGGAAACCGGTCAGCAGTTCGTCGATCCCGTCGGCGGCGAAGTCCGCCGGCACGATGGATGGCACACCGGCCGCCAGTTCGACGTCGACGCGGTGAACGGCGGTCTCGTGCGCCTGGCGCCGAGCCCAGAACGAGAGCGCGGACGGCGCCTCGAAGAAGGTCCACCCCGGCGCGTCCGGGGCGACCGTGGCGAGAGTCTTCAGCAGGTCCGCGTGCGTGCCCCGGTACCAGTCGAGCAGTACGTCGTCGCCCGGCGCCTGGAACAGCGTCGCCGTCTCCTCCTTGGTCGGGCGCTGTGGGCTGCCCGATGCGACGACGAACGCGGCCCATCGATGGACGCCGCCCAGGTGCGCGAGGAGGTCGCGAATCCGCCAGTCGGGGCAACTCGGTACGGGCGCTTCGAGGCCGACGCGCTCGGCCGTACGCGCGAGCAACTCGCCGTCGGCGCGCAGGATGTCGAGATGAGAGGCAATGTCCATCCGCTCAGATTCCCACGTGGGATCGGGGTGGTACAGGTACTCGGCGGCTCCCGATGGCTTCCGGCGGCCCCCGGCAGCCCAGGGTGGGTCGGGGCGGCTCGGGTGGCCAGGACAAAGGGACGCGACTGCTGGTCGGCGGTCCTATGCTGGGGTGTGATGGGTAGCTTCGGTGTATATGTCGTCGCCCGATCGGCGTGGCCCCTGTTGGAATTGCCGGCCGTGCAGCAGGCCGGCGGCGAACCGCGATGGTCGGCGCGCGACGGCGACTGGCAGGTCTTGCTGCTTTCCTCGGGCCTCGACCCCGGGCCGACGTTGATGGCGGATACGGACGCGCCGGTGCTGACCGCCGACGTGGTGTCCGGCCACTTCGCGATGATCGACGCGCAGAGCCCGCGTGGCGGCGACGTGTGGCACTGCGCGCTGGCGCCGCGTGCGGCCAGGTCGTACGCCCTGGACCCGGAACTCGGCCCGCCGCCGGAGCGGGTGGTGCCGCGCGCGGTCGGGTGGGCCCGCGAGGCGGGTCTGACGCCGGACGAGGCCGCCCTGGACACGACGCTGCGCGCGGAGGGGACGCCGGACGACCTGCTCCGGGCCTTCCTGGACGCGCTGGGATTCCGGTTCGTGACGGACGCGATGTAGGCGGGGTGCGCTCGTGGGCGTGGGCATGGGCATGGGTGTGGGTGTGGGTGTGGGCGCGGACGGGCGCACGCGTGCGCTTCAGGCGTGGACGGTGGCGGTCGGCCCGCTCGGCCGGCTCGGCCCGTCGGACAGATATGTGCTGATCTGCCGCAGCCAGCGGGTGTGGTAGCGGCTGACCAGGGCGTCGGGGGTCAGCCTGGACAGCGTCGGCAGGTACTTGTTGGTGGTTTCGGAGCCGGCTCGGCGGGCGGTCAGCGAGGCCCGGCGGGCACGCGAACTTTGGTAGTCCGCAAGGGCTTCGGGGAGCGTCGCGGTTCGCCGCAGGGCACGGGCCAGAGCCCACGCGTCCTCCAGCGCCTGGTTTCCGCCCTGCGCGACGGTCGGCGGCATCGTGTGCGCCGCGTCCCCGAGCAGGGTGGCTCGGCCGAAGCTCCACGAGCGCGGCACCTTGTGGCGGTGGTGCGCGAAGTATTCGACGTCGGCATCCGAGACCGCCGCGAGCACCCGGGGTACCGGCTCCGCCCAATGCCCGAACCGCTCGCGCAATTCGGCGATCGGCGAGTCGGGCAGCGGCTCGGTCGGGGTGCGACGGAGGTCGAACCACCACTGGAGCAGCCCGTCGCCCGCCGGGAGCAGGCCGCACATCCCCTCGGGGCCGACGATCATCAGCCCGCGTCGCGAGGACACCACGTCGTCGAGGTCGATCGGTCCGAGGCCCTGCCAGGTGATCCAGCCCGTCGGGACGGTGGGATCCGTACCCCACACGTGCCGGCGGACCACCGAGCGCGCACCGTCGGCGCCGATCACCAGATCGGCCTCTTCCGCGCCGCCGTCGGCGAAGGCCACTTGGGCCCGCCGCGCGTCCTGGGTGACGCCGGTGCACTTCTTGTCGAACACGATGTCGCTCGCGGGCAGCGCCGAGGCGAGCCGGCGGATCAGGTCGCGGCGGGGCATCGCGAGGTGGGGATGGCCGTATCGGATCGCGGCGAGCGAGACGTCGATGCGCATCAGTACGCCGCCGGCGTGATCACGTTGTTCGAGCAGGTCGATCGGTGCGCCGAGGCCTTCGGTGGAGATGCCCAGGTCGGTGAGGATGCCGGTGCCGTTGCTCCAGAGGGTGAGGGCCGAGCCGGACGTACGCAGTGCGGAGGCCCGTTCGTACACCGTCACGTCGTGGCCGTCCGTACGCAGGGCGCGGGCTGCCGCGAGGCCGCCGATGCCTGCTCCGATCACCAGAATTCGCATGATTCCACCTCACTGTGGGTCGTTGTGGGTCGCTGTGAGCCGTGCGCGCGGGGATCGCGCCGCGGGTTGACGCGGGGGAGGGCGGGCTGGGAGGGCGGGGTTGCGCGGGGCAAGGTTGCGCAGGGCTGGGTTCGAGCCGGATTCGAATACCACTGCTGCAATAGTACTATCACAGCCTTGGTAATCTGATCGCATGGCACCACCCCCCAACAGCGCCCGCCGTCGAGCCATCGCGGACGGTGCGATCGAGGTCCTGGCCCGGGCCGGCGTACACGGCTTCAGCCATCGCGAGGTGGACGAGGCGGCCGGTCTGCCCCCCGGCACCACGTCGAACTACTTCCGCAGTCGCGACGCGCTGCTGGGCGCGGCGGCGGAACGTGTGCTGGAACTGCATCGGGCCGATATGGCAGCAGCACACGCGATCGTGGCCGCACCGATCGACCGGGACGGCCTGGTCGAACTGATCGCGATGTCGCTGGAGTTCTCGGCGACGGCGCACCGCGGGCGATACCTGGCGGTGTACGAACTCACCCTGGAGGCCACCCGCCGACCCGAGCTTCAGCGCACGTTGGACCACATGCACACCGAGGCGGTCGATTTCACCCTGGATCAGCACCGGGCGCTGGGGCTGACCACCTCGCGCGAGGATGTGGGCACGCTGATCACGTTGTTCGGCGGCGCGTTGTACACGCTGGTCACGGGGCAGGCGGGGCCGGTGACGGGGACGGCCGCGCGGGCGCTGGCCCGGGGGATGGTCGCGGGGATCGGCTCGGTGGGGTGACGCGGGCGGCTCGGGCCCGGGTCTGATCCGGGGCCTGGCGGATCTTGGGCCTGGGCGTCGGTGTCGGCTTCGGCTTGGGCTTGGGCTTGGGCGGGGGTGTACTTGTGGTGCGGCGGATGTCAGTTCCTGCATGTTCAATGAAGAGATGGCCATTCGACGCGCCCGCGCCAATATCGATCCCGGCTCGGCCGAGCCGCCGAGTCCCGACGATGGCCTCGTGATCCGGGACGAGGACTGGTACGGGAAGTCGTTGACGGAGAGCGACAGGTATACGCGCTACTCGTTCCTGGACACGGACTGGACCGAGGTGGCCGACGAGGGCGCGGTGTTCGACGAGTGCACGTTCGCCGGTGTGCGGTTCAACGCGTCGCGGCACACCGGGGCGGCGTTCACGAACTGCACGTTCAAGCGGTGCACCTTCTTCGATACCCGGTTCACCGACTGCAAGCTGGTCGGGAGCCTGTTCCGGCAGTGCACGTACACGCTGTTCGAAGTCTCGGGAGGGGACTGGTCGTTCGTCGGCCTGCCCGGCGCCGACCTGCGCCAAGCCGGCTTCGACGGCACTCGGATGCGCGAGGTGGACCTGACCGCCGCGCGCCTGGAGAAGGCGACGGTCACCGGTTGCGACCTGTCCGGCGCGCTGCTGCACGGCTCGAAGCTGAGCGGCGCCGACCTACGGGGCAGCGACCTCTCCTCGCTCGACCCGCTGACGGTCGAGTTCAACGGCGCGACCATCAGCCTCGAACAGGCCGCGACCCTCGCGACGACAATGGGGTGGCACATCGCCTGAACGGAACGCACCTGCGCGGCGCGGGATCGAGACGCCCCGCACCACCGCGGCATGACACACGGCGGCTATCACCTCCGCCACCGGGCCATCGGTGAACTCACGCTCTCCTACGTAAACTTCCGCACGGTCGACGACCCGGACCAGACCCTCGTCACCTGCATCGCCGAGGCCGACTCCCCTTCCGAAGCAGCCCTACGCATCCTCGCCAATCGCTCCCACCCCACTTCACCCCCCAGGCGGTATCAGGGCCACTCGCGTAGACGTCACTCCCGGCCGCCTGGACCCGGGCGACAAGCCCACGCTGCTCTCCCCGTGCGGCAACGCACGAGCAGCAGAGGTCAGTTCAGCACCTGAAGTTCGCCGATTCGAGTGGTGGTCGTGTCCGTGCCCGTCATACCCGGGAGCGGATGCGAGCCGGCCGCGTCGGTGTAGTAGGCCTCCCAATACACGGTGCCGGTCACTGTGAACTTGTCGCCGGTCTTCCCACGGGAGGTGGTCACGTATTTGTGGCCGCACTTACTCATATCGCCGAGGTCCGAAGGCTGGTACGGCCTGCCGGGCCCATTGCACACCACGGTGTTGCCATCGCCCATGTTCCAGACGACTTTGACCGAGCGCGCATAGGCCGTGACGGAAACACCGCCGAGATTCAAGGGCTGACTCAGCCACTCGGTCGACCACACGTGCTTGTCTTGGGAGTTGATCCACATCCAGACCGGGAGGCCTACCAGGCCGAGGTTCCCGTCGGCCGGGTTGACCGAAATCTTGGGGTTCTCGAGCCTGAGCTGCGCAAGGGCCATGAGTGCGACATCGGCGGGCGCGGGAGGCGGCGGCCCGGCGTTCCCACCTTGGCCTGCAGTATTGCCTGCTGTTCCGCCGATCCCGTCATCGGGAGGGAATCCCGGTTCTCCGGAACCACCGCCGGTGCCGCCACCTGTGTTCCCTCCGGTGCCGCCGCCGCTTGTTCCCCCTGGCGTGCGAATATCGATGCAGATGATCAGATTTCCGCATTGATTTACGTCTGCGGTTGCGGAGGGGAGAGTTATCAAGGCGGCGGAAACACCGGCAGAGCACGCTATGGCGACGTTGCGTAGAACCCTACGAGGTGCCATGACATCTCCTTTTGGAATGCCAGCGCTGGCGAAGCGGATTTATTGCTCTGATGGATTAAGCTGAGGTTCCGTCAACGGAGTAGGGGCGCCCAGAGCTGGCAACCAATTCGACCGGCCCATTGCCGGCGGCAGGCACTTTGAATGCATACATGCCTATATTGGTAATATCCAATTTTCGCCATGTAGTGACTCGCCCGCTGAGATTCTCATACGTTGCGCTCTGGTCAACGTTGAAAACTCCGGAGGGTCCCGCTGTCATATTTGATGTCAATTTTACGCTGCACATGACCAATTTTTCCCCGTCGGTGGTATTCCAGGCAGGGACGTGATTGTCATTCATGACTTCGGTGCGTACCGAGACGCTACCTCCCTTTGTGACCGAGATCAGATTCTGCTTGTTTGATTTCTCGTTCTGGAGGGTTTTCTGTGCTGAGCTTCCCCAGGTGGTCGAGACGGACCCCCCGGCGAGACTCGATGAGAAGTCGCCGCAGATCTTGTCTCCGTAATCGATGTCAGAGGTTCCATTCACGGTTGACATCTGTGCCACGCCGGGCAGTGTCTTCTTGACTTCGCTGAAAGCCAGGAATGTCATTTTCCACGGGCCCGACCCCTGGGTTTGACGCAATATGCCCAGTGATGATCGGGA
Organism: Embleya sp. NPDC001921; assembly: GCF_053594475.1. Classification (NCBI taxonomy): domain Bacteria; kingdom Bacillati; phylum Actinomycetota; class Actinomycetes; order Kitasatosporales; family Streptomycetaceae; genus Embleya; species Embleya sp. NPDC001921. Next base: position 112,982 of record NZ_JBSFEO010000037.1, on the reverse strand, counting down.
CTCGCTGCCCAGCTTTTGCGTGCCAATGGAAAGGAGCCATCTGTCACTGCCATTCGGTGCATCCTGAGGCTTGGCAACCTGGATATCACTCGTCGCGGCAGTCTCTTCAGCCAGTTGGATCTTGTTACCGAACTTGATAATTCGTTGCTGTCGAGCCTTTGAGATATCGAGAAGCGTACCGGTTTCAAGCTGATCGAGTCCGGCGATGTCGTGACTTGATTTGACCTTCTTGCTCGACTCGTAGTAGTTCTGCGCGATGGTTTTGGCCTCGGCCTCGCTGATCGGGGGCGCGACCGGCGCCGGGCTCTGGGGTGCGCTCGATGGAACGGGCGCGGGGGCTGCGGCGGTTTTGGGGGCGGGTTGGTTGATTTTGGGGGTATTGGGTTTTTTGTCGGAGGAGCAGGCTGTGGTGCTTGCCAGGAGGGTGAGTGTGGCTATGCCTGCCAGGAGGGTTGCCGGGATTGGGGTCTTCTTGGGTCCGGCCAAAACTGCCACCCCCGCAGTTGCGATCTTCGGAGTTCGGTGCTCAACGGTGATCTGACGAAGCATCATTGCACTTGATCGGGTGAGCCGTAAGCGTCTTCGGGAGATCACTGCACGTAGTGGGATTGCGCCACGCGTTGCGGGCAAATCGGTGGCTATCGCGTGATCATGCGTGGTCGCGGGTGGGTGCGCAGGTCCGGGCCGGTGGGGGTGGGATTGGTCGGCTCGGGGGTTGGGGGTGGGGCGGGCGCCGGTTCGGTGGGTGGCCGGAATGGGGTGGGGTCAGGGGGTGGTGCCGACGAGGGTGCTCAGGCCGTGGCCCTGTTGCCATTGCCCCAGGCGTGGGCGGTCGAGCAGGACGATGCCGTGGTGGCGGGCGAACTGGCGGGCCTCTGTGGTGAATCCGTGGAGGGCGACGAATACCGGGATGTCGGCTTGGTGGTTGTGGTGGGCCGTGCCGATGAAGTCGTGGAGGTCCAGGGGGTCGGTCTCGTGGTCGGCGGGGGCGCAGCGGATCAGGACCAGGCTGCCGTTGGGGAGGTAGGCCTTGACGTTGGCGTCCGGGGCGACCTGGACGGCGAGGAGGCCGTCGCGGCGGCAGAGGTCGGCGATCTGGAGCTCGAAGTCGCGGTCGTCCGGGTGTTCGGCGCGGTGGTCGAGGGCCGAGTTGGCGAGGTGTACGACCGCGCACAGGATGGCCACGGAGGCCGCGGTGGCCAGCCAGGCGTCGTTGCCGTTGATGCCGAGGAAGGCGAAGAGGTCGTGCAGCGCGATCGCCGGGATGCCGACCAGCAGGACTATGGCCCGGCCGCGGAGCTTGGCGTGGGCGGGGGTTCGGGGCATGCGGGATCCCTCCGTTGGCTGCCGACGGCGGAGCGGGCGGCAGCTTAGGCGGAGGGCGGACCCGTCAACCACCCGACTGGATGGGGGGAGTGGTGTGGTGGGCGGCTCCGGTGGGCCTCGTGCGGTCGGGATCGCCCTTGTCCGTGCGGGTGTTGGGGTCGGGTGGTCGGGTGGTCGGACGTTCGGTGGGCGCGGGGCCGTGTGGGTGATCGCAGGCGTTGGCCGCAGGGGGCTCGGAGGACCGCGGCGGTCCCCCGGATGCCACCGTGACTCGGGGGAGTCATGCGAGTGGGCGGCAGGAGGCCCACGGCTCTTGCCGGGCCGTCGTCCGGCGGCCGGCACGACTCAAGTCGGCCCGACCCGTCCCGATGCAAGCAACGCAACAGGCCTCGACGCGACCCAACGCAACAGGACCCGACCCGACCCACCCAACCGACCCGACCGACCCAACGCGATGCCGTGCCGGTCCCACGGGAATCCGAGTCGGGTCACCTTCGGCTCGACCTCCCGTCGACTCGAAGGTGAACGCAAGAAGAGATGACTGCCGGGAAAACAGTCGATGGCAAGACGATGGACCCCTCGACCGCATCCGGCGCACCGTCGAGGTTCTGCGACATTCGTTCGACCGGCGCCGACCGGTGCCGACCGCCGCCGATCGGCGCAGACCTGTGCCACCGACCGGCGCCACCGACCGGGGATTCGGGGACCGTTGGTCCTCGGCCCGGTGATCTGCGATTCCGAAGGCGGTTAGTGTGCCGCCGCCGGCTCCGCTATCTTCTGCCGAATGAGCAGGATCCGTAAGACAGCGATCATGGTTGTGGCATGTTTCGGTCTCGCCTTCGCCGGAGTGGCCTCCGCGTACGCGATTCCCGGGCAGCACCCGCAGGTCCGCAAGGTCTGTCGCGTACTCGACCCCGAGGCCAAGCACGCCAAGCGCGCGAACCATGATGGCCATGGCCGTACCGGTGACCCGTCGGTCCGCCGCCAGCGGCACGCGGGCGTGATGGGCGAGGTGGCCGACCACTACTGCGTGCCGGGCGGCGGGAAGCACCGGGTCAACCCAGGTGTACGACCTGCAGCACGGTGACGGTTGTCGTCCCTTCGTTGAGCAGGACCACCACGATCAAGGGCCCCGCGGCCGCGGTGCGGACGATGCGGTCGTCCTCGCCGTAGCGGACGGTGGCCGTGTACGGGTCACAGACCAACTTGTAGAGCAGCATTCCCCAGTGGTTCAGCGTGGTCTCGGGGAAGCGGTCGATGACCTCTTGGTGTTCGATGCCGATCCTCGGGCGCCACGTCACGCGGCACTGCTTTGCGCTCGGCCGCGTGCGATCCACTTGCGGACGATCTCTTCGTCCACTTCGTCGAGATCCGGGTCCTTGCCGGTGGCCCGCACCTGCGCCGCGAGGGCGCGCGCGTGCGGCAGGCCGGCGATCAGCTCTTCCGCGGCGTGGGTGTAGCGGGCCAGCAGCCCGGGCAGGTCGCCGATCGGCGTCAGGTGTACCAACCGCAGGAATTCGTGGCGGGCTTCGGGGTGCGGGAGTGCGTGGGCGATGCGATCCACGGTCCACGGGTCCGTGCTGTTCACGCCGGGCCTCTCTTCCCTCCGGACGAAATGATCCGGGATCAGATTAGGGGCCGAGCATGCGGTCGCGGTGTGATCGGCGCATGACGATCGGTGTGTCTCGGGAGTGACAATCCGTCAATTTCGGCCGGGTGAAGTGCATTTGCCCGTTCTGGCGGGCATGCACGCGACCGCCCCGGCGTCGTCGAGCGGGGTCGCCCCCGTCGGCTTGTTCGACTCCGGCTCCGCGACTCCCGATTCCGGTCGGACGTTCTCCTGCTCACGCGTATCGTCCCGCCGCGCCGACTCGGCCGCGTCGAGCGTCGGCGCCGTCGCCTCGGGTCCGGACGGCATCGCCTGCGTCGGCGGGGTCGATGAGATCGACGGCGGCGGCCAAGTCGGTGAAGTCGGTGAAGTCGGCAGGGTAGGCGAAGACGGCGAAGACGGCGGGCCCGACGGCATGGTCGGCATCGGCACCCGGGTCGCCGCCGGCGGTACTGGGGCCGCCGGCCCCACACTCGCCTGATGCGAGGGGACCAGGAACAAACCCGCGCTGGCGATCGCCAGTACGGCCACCCCCGCGCCGGACGCGGCCATCCGGCGGCGTCGGCGGACCCGCCTGCCGTCCGCGACGGCGGCGTCCACCACGCTGGGGAAGTCGGGCTCGGGCTGATCGAGGATCAGTTCGAACAGGTCGTGATCATTCATGGCCGGCCTCACCGTTCGGACAGCTCCCACATGTGCTCGCCGACGAGTTCGCGCAGCCGGGTCAGGCCGCGCGCGCTCTGGCTCTTGACCGTTCCGGTGCTGATCCGCAAGGCCTCGGCCGTCTGTTCGACACTCCAGTCCTCCCAGAATCGCAACACGAGAACGGCCCGGTAGCGCGGCGGCAGCCGCAGCAGCGCCGCCCGCAGGGTCAGCCGCAGATCCGGTGACGAGGGGTCGGCGCAAGGGTGTTGCGGGAGCTCGTCGACCGGCTCCTCCCGCCAACGGCCCTTGCGGTGCTGGTCGATGTAGGTGCGCGTCATCACGACGCGGGCGTACGCGTCGACGCTGCCGTCCCGACGCAGCCGGCCCCAGGCCGTGTACATCTTCATCAGCGTGGTCTGGGTGAGGTCCTGCGCCTCGTACCAGTCGCCGCACAGCAGGTAGGCCGAACGGCGGAGCTGGGCCTGGCGGGCCTCGGCGTACTCGCGGAACTCCCTCTCACGGGTGGCCTCCCTCACGCGGTCGGCGGCGTGGTGGCCAGGGAGTGGTCGCGGGGGTCGCGCACCGTGATCTCCTCCTTGCTGGACCCTCGGTTCGGGCGTGCGGCGCCCGGCCGTCGCCGGCTGCCTGTCCGCCTGTGCCTCGAGGGGTTGGTCATCCAGGAGATACGTGCTTCGGCGGCCTCGGGTTGCACGACGACGCCGAGATGTTTCGCACGCGCCCGGGGTGGGCGGACGGTGCAACGTGGGTCGATGGAGCGGCGTACTCCTCTCTGCAAGGTTCGGGACCCGATCGGGGTCCGGTGTCCAGCGAAGGGGTACGTACGTGACGAATCGTCAAGATCGGGCGCCCGGCCGGGGGATCCGCCGCGCGGGTCCCGTCGCCGGGGTGCTCGCGACCGTCGGCATCGCGCTGGGCGCCTGGGGCGGCATCGCGCCCGCGTCGGGAACCGGCGAGCCGCGACCGGAGCCCGCATCGGTGATCTCGGTCGAGGCCCGCGACCGGTCCGGCCCCCCGCCGACTGTCGAAGCCGACGGATCCACACAGCCGGGCGGATCCACGCAGCCGGGCGGATACACACCCCCGGACCGATCCACGCGGGATCGACCCACACCGGCGCGATCCACACCGAATCGGTCCACGGCGGACGGCTTCGGGGCGGACGGCTTCGGCGCGGTCGGGCCCAGGACCGCCGGCGCGCTCGTGCCGGGCAAGCCCCGCGTGGTCGTGCCGGGCAGAGCCGGCGTGGTCACGACCGGGAAGCCGTACGTGGACCGGGACTCCCACCCGGCCGCCCCGAGCGTGGCGGGAGGCGTCCAGCCCGTCGAGGCCCGTTCCACCGCCGTTGCCCACGGCCGCCTCGGGCGCGCCGCCCGGCACCTCCCGAGCACTGCCCCGACCGCCCCGCCCGCCTCGCGGGTCGCGTGGTAGACACTGATCGTCGCGGGTGACCCAGCCCGTGGTCGAGCCCGAACCCCACCGAGCCCCGAACCTCGAGTCGGGAGCCGGCCCCAGGTCAAGGAGTCGCAGCGTGGTCCCGATCGCCCCGGGTGCACTTCCGTTGCTCGGCCACACCCCGGCGCTGCTGCGTGACCGCTGGGACTTCGTGTCCTCGCTGCGGGCCCACGGGCCGATCGTGCGGATCCGGGTCGGGCCGAAGGAGCTGTACGTCCTCAACGATCCGGCCCTGGTTCGGTGTGTGCTGGTCGAACACGCGGACACGATCGAGCGGGACGGCTTCTTCAAGCAGGCCCGGTTGCACATCGGCGACGGCCTGGCCGCGTCGGACGGGCCGCTGCATCGAAGCCAACGGCGGACGCTGCAACCCGCGTTCCAGCGCTCGCGGATCGGCGGGTACGTCGAGCTGATCCGCCGCCAGGCCGAGGAGGCGAGCGCGCAATGGTTGCCCGGGGCCACGCTCGCCCTCGATCGGGAGATGAGCGAACTCGGGCTCGGCACGCTCGGCCGGTTGATCTTCGGTGAGAACCCGGCGGCCGACGCGGCGGTGGCCGAGGTGCGGCGGTCGTTGCCGGTGTTCATCCAGGAGGTGTTCACCCGGACCGTGTTGCCGGAGTGGGCACGGCAATTGCCCACTCCCGGCAACCGGCGCTTCGCCGAGACCGGCCGGCGGCTGCGTGAGGCGATCGCCTCGGCGGTGGACGCGGGCGCGGGGGAGGGTCTCCTGGGCGAGTTCGCCCGCATGGACATGGCGCCCGAACTGGTGCGCGACGAGGTCGTGTCGATGCTGATCGCCGGCAACGACAACACCAACGCCACCCTTTCGTGGGTGTTTCACGAGATCGGCCGGCACGAGGACGTGCGCAAGCGCCTGCACGCGGAGCTGGACGAGGTGCTCTCCGGCGGGCCGGTGACCGCCGAGAACATCGGCGCTCTCGTATATACAAGGTGTGTTGTCGACGAGACGCTGCGGTTGTACGCGCCGTGGCTGGTGGTGCGCCGGGCCAATCGCGACGTGGACGTGATGGGACATCACATCCCGCGCGGAAGCGACGTGTTGTACAGCCACCACGCGCTGCACCGGGATCCCGGGCTGTTCCCGGAGCCCGAGCGCTTCGACCCGGACCGGTGGACGGAACCGGGCTATCGCGGGCAGGTGCGCGGCGTGTACATGCCGTTCGGGGCGGGCGTGCATCGGTGCATCGGCGAACACCTGTTCCTGGCCCAGATCGTGACCACCGTCGCCGCGGTGTGCGCCCGCTGGCAGCTCGAACCCGTTCCCGGCAAGCCGTCCCGGCCCAGGACGAGCGCGCTGCCCCGTCCGGGCCGACTCCCGGTGCGGGCCGTCCGGCGCAGGCGCTGAAGTCGACGTCCACCGCGGGACCCGGGACCGCTGTCCGGGACGGGACCCCAGGCCGTCCGACAGCGGCCCACGCCCCGGTCGCCTGCACCTCGCGAGCCCGAACTGCCCACCCTGCCGCGCCTCCAGGCGACTTGGCGACACTTTCACCCGTTCGTCGGATTCGTCGAGGGGGCCCGAACAAGCGCACAGAGCGTGTCGAGTACCGTTCGAAGCGTCGGACCGGCGGTGCGTTATCACGTTCGGGCGATCACGGAGCGCGCAGAACTCGGCCGGCCAACAATTGCCCGAAAGTGCTTGCGGAGCGCCTCGTTTCGGGACCATCGTGGGGCCCGTTCGGTGTCCGGAACGAGATGCTTGCCCGTGATCTTGGGTGGGGTCGGGTTCGTCACATGGCGTCCCCGATCGTGCTGGTTGACGTGGTGGGAAGTCGTACCGGAAAGCTTCGAATGATCGACTTCGGCGGCTGTTTTCGGGCCGTTCACCATTCACCTGACAGTGTGTGTGGTGGAAGATACGAGCGGTAGCTCCGAAGTGGATCACGGTCCGCGCGGAACCTGGGTGGACCCGGCAGAGCAAGGGGGCGGAGCCGGTGGTGAAGGCAGCTACGGAACGGCCATCGGGCAACGGCGTGGCGCCGCAGGGCGCGGCCGCCGGTGCGATGCCGGTCACGCCTACGCGCAGCCTCGGCGCCAGACGCCGGCGGCCGGCGCTCATCGCGCTCTCGGTCGCACTGATCGCGGCCGGTGGACTCGGCTCGGCGGCGTTCTATCAGATGGGCGACGAACGGGTGCCCGTGCTCGCGGTCGCGCGTACCGTGCCCTACGGGCAGACCATCTCCGCCGAGGACCTGCGGGTCGTGGAGATCAACGACGCGCCGGGACTTCGTCCGATCGGCTCCGGCTCCAAGGCCGCCATCGTGGGCAAACGCGCGGCGGTCGAGCTGCGCGCGGGCACACTGCTGACCTCGGATCAGGTCACCGAGCGGATCGCGATCCAGCCCGGCGAGACGCTGGTCCCGATCGCCGTGGACGCGACCAGGATGCCGGTGCAGCGGGTCACACCCGGCACCCGGATCCTGGTCGTGACGGCCGCGCCCGGGGCCGGCGGCCCCGCCGGCTCCGCGCCCGCGCAGCCGGCCACCATCGCGGCCACGGTGATCCGCTCCAGTACGAGCGACCCGAACTCCGGCTCCGGCAAGTCCGTCCTGGACGTGGCGGTACCCGCCAAGGACGGTCCCGTGCTCGCCCTCCAGGTGGTCGAGGGCAGGTTCTCCATCGTCGTGCTGAACACGGGCAACGCGGACGCGGCGCCGGCCAGGACCGGAGGGGCCCCATGACCGTCGTCGCGGTCACCGGTGGCTCGGGCGCGCCCGGTGCCACCTCGACCGCGCTCGCACTCCTGCTCACCTGGCCGCTGCCGGCCGGTCGTCGGGTGATCCTGATCGAAGCCGATCCGGACGGGGGTTCGATCCTCGCCGGTGCTCTTCAAGGGCGGGTTTCGGCCGAATACGGCCTGCATCAACTGGGTGTGGCGCATCGTCAGGGAAACCTGGTCGACGCGTTCTTCCGGCAACTGGTGGACCTGTCCGACGGCCGCCGCGAACGGCTGTTGCTGCCCGGCCTCGTCGACCCCACACAGGCTTCCGGCCTGGCCTACACGTGGGATCCGATCTCGCAGCTCGCGGCCGGCCTGGGCAGCCAGCAGATCCCGCACGACGTGATCATCGACCTCGGCCGGCGCGGCACCACCGGCGCCTCGGCGATCGCCGCGCGCCGGGCCGACCTGGTACTGCCCGTCGTGCGCGGTACGTTGCCCTCGCTGGCCCAGGCGCACCCGCGGCTGGTCGCGCTGCGCAACGACCTCGACACGCACGGGACCGGCTCGGACTCGATCGCCCTCGTGGTGATCGAGCAGGGTCGCTACGCCCGGCAGGAGATCGGCAAGCACCTGGAGACGCCCGTCCTGGGCCTGTTGCCGTTCGATCCCGAGCGCGCACGGGTGCTCTCCGACGGCGAGGGCGACACCGGGAAGCGGTTCCTGCGCTCGAGGTTCATGCGCGCCGCACGCAGCACGGCGGAGGCCGCCCTCGCGTTGGCCGAACAGCGCCGGATGCGGTTGGCGCCGCGCCCCACCGGCGGCGAACTGCCGCCCGGACCCCAGGCGCCCATGCCGAGCGACGGCTGGGCGCAGGCGGCCGCGTACATCCGTCCACCGGCGGACTCCGAGGTCCGACCCGAGGCCGAACCGGCGCACCGGCCGGCCGGTGAGGAGGCGGGTCATGTTCGATAACGCGCGGCCCCTGCACCCGGATCCGCACAACAAACCGGAACCCGAACCACCCGCCGAGCCCGGCTACCGCCCGCACATGCACGTCGTGCCCGGGATCCCGGAGGCCGAGGACGTGCTGTACGCGCCGCCGCCACCGCCGTTGCGCACCTGGCCGGAGGGCTTCCAGCGGAGCACTCCGGGCGACCCCGACGCGGGCCCGGCGCCCACCTGGTCGGCGGGCGCGGGCTCGCTGACCCCTGCCGTCGGGCACATCCCGCCGCCGACGCCCGCCAACGGCACGCCGGTTCCGCCGGGCGCGCCGGCCCACCCGCACGCGCGGATGAACGGCGCGGCCCGGCACCCGGACACCCGGGACGGCATGTTCACCGTGCCGCCGACCGCGAGCGTGAGCGCGAGCGGAGTCGGCACGGTCAGCCGCCGTCCCCCGGCCGGTGCGCCGTCCCCGACCGGCGCCGTCAAGCCGCCCCGGAACCCGTCCGGCGAACCCGTGGTGGACCCGGCCGTGGTGCGGATACTCAAGGACCGCGCGGCCGAACAACTGCACGAGTTCGACAAGATGTCGCCCGGGATGACCAACGGGGACCGCGAGCAGCGCGGCCGGGCGATCGTCGCCCAGGTCGTCGCCGAATGGGCCGACGTCACCGCACGCGAGCGCGGCATCTCCACCACCCCCGCCGAGGACCGGGCGATGGCCCGGGCGGTGTGGGACTGGCTGTTCCGGGCCGGGCCGTTGGAGCCGTATCTGACCGACCCGGCCGTGGAGAACATCCTGGTCAACGGCTACGACACGGTCTGGGTCGACTACGCCGACCGGCCGCGTGTGCAGGTACCGCCGCTGACCTCCTCGGACGACGAACTACGCGAGTTGCTCCGCGATCTGGCCCGGCGTCACGGCAGCGGTGAACGCACCCTGTCCACCGCGCAACCCACGCTGGCCCTGCGGCTGCCGGACGGCTCGCGCCTCCAGGCGATCACCGAGGTCACTCCGCACACCTATGTGACGATCCGTCGGCACCGGGTGCGCGACGTACGCCTGGCCGAACTGATCGGCCTGGGCACGCTGGATCGGACCCTGGCCGCGTTCCTGGGTTCGCTGGTTCGGGCGAAGAAGAACCTGATCATCTGCGGGACGCAGGGCGTGGGCAAGACGTCGCTGCTGCGCGCGCTGTCCCACGAGATCCCCCGGGACGAGCGGATCGGCACCTTCGAGACCGAACTCGAACTGTTCCTGCACGAGTTGGGGCATCTGCGCCAGGTGGTCGCGATCGAGGCCCGGGAGGGCAACGGCGAACGCGGCATCGACGGCAAGTCGGCGGGCGAGTTGACCATCGGCGAACTGATCCCGTCCGCACTGCGCATGTCGCTGTCCCGGATGATCGTCGGTGAGGTCCGCTCCAGCGAGATCGTGCCGATGTTGCGGGTGATGACCAACGGCGAGGGCGGCTCCATGTGCACGCTGCACGTGCGCGAGCCGGACATGATCTTCGACCGGATCGCCGAACTCTGCCTGGAGTACGGCGCGCACATGAGTCCCGAACTGGCCTACCGGCTCGCCTCGAACGCCGTCGACTACGTCGTCTTCGTGCGGATGATCGACGAGACGGCGATCGGCGGGAAGCGGCATCGCTTCGTCTCGCACGTCCTGGAGGTGACCGGGATGGGCGAACACCGCCGCCCGGCCGTGAACACGATCTTCGCGCCGACCAGCGACGATCCGCGCGGCGTGGCCCGGATGTACCCCTCGGACATGCCGGACCTGATCCGGGCCGGCTTCAGCCCGCACCTGCTGGACGAACCGCACGGCTGGCGTCCGTTGCAGCTCAAGCTGCATCAGGTCGGGTGAGGGGCATGGGAGACGCGCTGTTGGTCGCGGTGTGCGGATGCCTGCTGGTCGGCGGTCTGATCGGTCTGGTGGTCGGCCTCGTCGGCACCTACGACGATCCGACGCCCAAGCCGCCCGGACGGCTGGAGTTGGCGGTACGGCGGTTGCGGTCGGGGCCGGTGAGCGCCCGACAGCGCACCGCGCGCCGGATCCGGCTCGGCATCGGCATCGCGGCGGCGGCCCTGGTCTGGCTGTTCACCGGGTTCCTGGTGGCCGGGCTGCTCGTGATCGCCGCGTTCAGCGGGCTTCCGTGGCTGCTCGCGCCGACCAAGAGCGATCGCACCATCATCAACCGACTGGACGCGCTCGCCGAGTGGACCCGGCGGATCGCCGACCTGATCGAATTGGGCGCGGGTCTGGAGAACGCGATCCTCACCTCGCGGGCGACCTGTCCGGAGCCGATCGTCGAGGAAGTCGGCGATCTGGTCAGCCGCTTGCAGTCGCGGTGGCGTCCGGACGAGGCGTTGCGCGCGTTCGCCGCCGACCTCGGCGACGCCACGGCGGACAAGATCGCCGCGGCGCTGATCCTGCGTGCCTCGGACCGCGGGCCCGGCCTGGCGATGGCGCTCAAGGATCTGGCCACGACGGTGCGCGAAGAGGTGCGTCAGCGCCGGGCGATCGAGGCGGACCGGGCCGGTGCCCGGATGGCGGTGCGCTGGATCACCTACATCACGCTCGCGGTGACCGGGCTGGTCGTGGTGATCAACCGCAGCTACGCGGAGCCGTACGGGACCGCGATGGGGCAACTGGTCCTGCTGCTGATGGCGATGGCCTACGTCGGCACGCTGATGTGGATGCGGGCGCTGGCCACGGACCGGGTCAAGCCCCGGTTCCTGGTCGCCGACCCGCGCAGCGTGGTCAAGGCCGCGCAGGCCGTGGACGTACAACAGGCGGACGGCGTGCACACCGCTCCCGTGTTGCGGGGTGAGTGGTCGTGATCCCACCCGTGATGATCGTCAGTGGTTGCGTGCTGGGTGCGGGCGTCGCGCTGCTCGTGCGCGAGCTGTGGCCCGCGCCACCGGACCTGGGCAATGCGCTGCATCGGCTCTCCGGAGCACCCAAGCGGCGCACCGAACAGACCGGCAGCAAGTACGACGACCAACTCGTCGCGCTGGCCCGACGGGTCCCGGGCTTTCGGGTGCCGCACCGTGAACTCGACCTGGTCGGCGAGACCGTCGCGCAGTTCGTGCGCACGAAGGCGTTGCTGGCCCTGCTCGGCCTGCTGCTGCCCGCGATGCTCTCCGCGGTGCTGGTGGCCACCGGTATCGGAGTGGCCTTCTACGTACCGCTGTTCCTGTCCCTGGCGGTGGCGGCGGGGATGTGGTTCATCCCGGACTTCGCGCTGCGCGACCAGGCCAAATTCGCCCGGATCGAGTTCCAGCACGCGGCGGCCGCCTATCTGGACCTGGTCGCGCTCGGCCGTGCCGGCGACGCGGGCCCGGCCGAGGCGCTGGAGCGGGCCGCGGCGGTGGGCGACGGCTGGGCGTTCGTCCGCATCCAGGACGCGCTGGCGCGGGCCCGGGTGGGCAGCGCCGACCCCTGGGACGGACTGCGCGACCTGGCCAAGGACCTCGACCTTCCCGAACTCGCCGACGTGGCCGACATCATCGAGATGGCCGGCACCGAAGGCGCCGCGGTGTACGGCACGTTGCGGGCCAGGTCGCAGTCGCTGCGCGTCGAGCTTCTCGCGAACGAGCACGAACAGGCGAACGCGGACTCGGAACGGCTCACCGTGCCCGGGACCATGCTCGTGGTGATCATGGGAATCCTGCTCGGATTCCCGGCGATATCCCGGATGTTCTCGGTATGAACCAGCTTCACGGTATGCACCGGCTTCACGGTACGAATCGGTGCCTTGGCGCGAATCGGCCTCTTGGTACGAAGCAATCTCTCGGTACGAAACAGCTTCTCGGTACGAATCAGTCTCTCGGTACGAATCGGCTTCTCGGTATGAACCACCTTCGGACCCCGAGCCGTTCTCCGGAAGGAGTACAGGCAATGCAGATCGGTTCCTCGTCCCCCGCGGTGCTCGATCGCGTGGAGACCGCCGTACACAAACTGGCCCCCGCCCCGATCGCCTTCGTGCTGATCGTCACGGGCGGTGTGGTGGACCGCTACCGGCGGCTGCGCAAGGAGCGCGACCACGGAGCGGTCAGCATCGAGACGGCGATCATCGTCGCGGTGCTGATGGTGGCCGCGGTCAGCGTCGCGGCGGTCATCTACACCATGTACAAGAAATACCAGGATGGGCTGAAGAAGTCCGATGACAAGTACCAGGAGCCGGTCCCCAACGCCGACTAGCGATTCGGACCACATCCTCGTGACCAAGGTGCCCCACGGCCACCCGTACGAAGCGATCCGGCGCCGCCTGCGCGAGGCGGGCGGGCCGGATCGTGGTGGCATGTCCATCACCATGGCGATCATCTTCCCGGTGTTCATCCTGGTCCTGCTCGCGGTGATCCAGGGCTGCCTGTGGTGGTACGCGCGAGAGGTGGCGATGCAGGCCGCCAAGGAGAGCGTCGAGGAGGCGCGGCGTCGCGGCGGCGACATCCCCGCCGCGGAACAGCGCGGGCGGGATGTGGCGAAGGACCTCAGCGGGGGAATGCTCAAAGACCTGAAGGTGGTTTCGGATCGGCAGGCAGAGCGGATCAGGGTGACCGTGCGGGGCACGTCGTTGTCGGTCGTGCCGGGGATCGGGAGTCTGACCATCACGCAGCACGCGGACGGCGTCGTCGAGCGGTGGACGACAGCGGGCCGATGAGGATCCGGGGGGCAAGGGTGTACAGGGGGAGCCCGCGGGCGGACGAGGGGTCGTTCGCCTTGGAGGCGGCGGTGCTCGCGCCCGTGTTGATCGCGTTCTTGTGTCTGATCATCGCGTTCGGGCGCACGACACTCGCCGGAAACGGGGTGGACGCGGCCGCGAAGGCGGGGGCGCGGGAGGCGTCGATCGCGCGCGACGCGGACCAGGCCGTGACGAACGCCAAGGCGGCGGTGGCGCGTTCCCTGGCACAGGACGGGATCGGCTGCAGGGCCGACACCGACGTGAGCACCGCCGGCTTCCGCGCCCCGGTCGGCACGGCGGCGACCGTCACGGTCACCGTCACCTGCAAGGTGTCCCTGTCCGACGTCGCCTTCCCCGGCATTCCCGGCTCGAAGACGATGAAGGGGCGTTTCACCTCCGTGATCGACACCTACCGGGAGAGGTCGCGGTGACGACCGGCCGGCGCCCGCGCGCGCACGCCGAGGGCGTCATCGGCGACCACCCCTCGGACCGGGGCTCGTTGGCCATCATGCTCGCGATCATGATGGCCGTGATCATCCTGCTCGTCGGGCTGGTCCTGGACGGCGGCGGCAAGTTGCGTACGGACTCCAAGGCCGACGCGTTCGCGCAGGAAGCCGCCCGTGCCGCAGGGCAGGCGATCGACCCCACCCAGGCCATTCCGGGCACCGCGATCGTGGTGCCGAGGGAGGCCGCCACGCGCGAGGCGCGCAGGTACCTCGCGTCCATCGATCCCGGTGCCATCGTCACCGTGACACCCGACGGTCGCAACGTCGACGTCTGGGTGACGCTTCACTACAAGACCAAGGTGGCCGCCTTCTTCGGCGTCTCCACCGTCACCGTCAGAGGCCATGCCCGTGCCGGGCTCGTCCATGGGATCCAAGCCCCGGAGGACGCACCGTGACCGTTACCCAAGGCCCTCGTCCCGGCTCCGGTCCCGGTACCCGGGCGCACGCTCGCAGCCGCGACGACCGCGGCCGACGCCGTGGACTCGGCCGCTTCCTCTTCGACTTCGTACGCGGCCTGCTCAGCCTCGTCGTCCTGCTCGCGTTGCTGGTCGGGCTGCCGGCGCTGCTCGTCGTGGCGACCACGACGCTGTTGCCGCACCGCCTGCCGGGGCTGGACGAGGTCACCAAGATTCTCACCGAGCCCGACGACGGGAGCGGCTTCATCGCCGCGCTCGCGATCATCGCGTGGATCGCGTGGTTGTGCTTCGCGATCTCCGTGGTGGTGGAAATCCCGGCGCAGGTACGGGGGTTGTCCGCGCCGCGGATTCGCGGTCTGGGCTGGAGCCAGAAGGCGGCCGGTGCGCTGATCGGCGGCATCATGCTGCTGCTACCCGCCGGTACCGCGTTGGCGGCCGGCGAGGCACAGGCGGCTCCGCATCTCTCGGAGCGTGTCGCGAGCGCGCCGAGCCGGGCCGTCGAGCAGGAAATCCCGGTCCGGGTACAGGATCCCGGGACGGGTTCCGGACCCACGCACACCGTTCAGCGCGGCGACTCGTTGTGGACGATCGCCGAGGAGCGGCTGGGCGACGGCAAACGGTGGACGGAGATCGCCAAGCTCAACGACGGCAAGGTGATGGCGAACGGGCAGCGGTTCGACTCGGCGGACTATGTCGAGGAGGGCTGGGTGCTGACGCTGCCCGCGAATGCGGCGCCGCCCGCCGAGGTCAAGTCCGCGCACGCGCCGGACACCGGACCCGGGGACCGGCGCGACGACAGGAAGGCGCTGCCGCAGACGGTCACGGTCAAGCCGGGCGACACGCTGTCGGACATCGCCGAGGAACTGCTGGGCGACGGCGACCGCTACCCCGAGATCTTCGCCGCGAACAAGGACAAGCCGCAGCCGACCGGTTCGGCCCTGACCGACCCGAATGCGATCGAGCCCGGCTGGACGCTCTCCATCCCGGGCGCCGGAGGCACCGAGGCCCAGCAGCCGCAAACCCCCCAGCAGCAACAGCCGCCCCAACAGCAGCCGCCCCAACAGCAGCCGCCGCAGCAGCAGGCACCACCCCAGCAGCAGGCGCCTCAGCAACAACCGCCCCAGCAGCAGGCGCCCCCACAGCAGCAACAGCAGCAACAGCCGCAGCAACAGCAGAAGCCGTTCGTCGAGACCCCGCCGCAGATCGCCAAACAGGATCCGGTCGCGGCGCCGAGCGCTCCCGCCGAGTCCGGCCAGGCGCCGAAGCAGAACGCGGAGAACAGCAATCCCACCGGGAGCCGCGCCGAGGCGCCCAGCCCGGGTGGCGACGAGCGTTCGCTGCCGGTCGGCGCCATCGCGTTGGGCGCGGTGGGCGCGGCGGCGGTGCTGGGCGCGTTGCTGGTGCGCCGTCGACTACAGCAGTCGGTGCGTCGGGACGGCCGGCGGATCGCGATGCCCGCGCCGGAGGCCGCCGACCTCGAACAACAACTGCGGGCCACCGAAACCCCGGACGCGCTCGACCTGTTCGACCGCACACTGCGCACGCTGTGCGCGCGGATGTCGGACACCGGACGTACCCTGCCGCTGATCGACTCGGTGCAACTGACCGACCGTCAACTCGAACTGCACCTGGCGGCCCCGTCACCGCCGCTGTATCCGTTCGAGGCGGTGCACGGCGACCACATGCACTGGACCTGCCCGGCGGACGCCGAGTTGCTGCACAGCAGTGCGGCGGCCAACGTCCCGGCGCCCTACCCCGCACTCGCCGTGCTCGGCGAAACCGACGACGGCAGGCAACTGCTGGTGGACCTCGAGTCGCTCGGGGTGGTCGGACTGACCGACGGATCGGGTGAGGACAACCTCGCGGTGCTGCGCGCGCTGGCGGTCGAACTGCTCTCCAACGTGTGGAGCGACGACCTGTGTGTGACCGTGGTCGGCTTCGGGCGCGAGTTGCGTGACGTGGAGCGCGAGGGCCGGCAACAACTGCGCTACGCCTACTCGCTGGACGAGGCGCTGGGCCGGTTGGCGACCTGGTCCGACGAGGTGGTCGGGCTGCTCGACGACGCCAGACTCACCTCGCCGCGCCAGGCCCGGACCAAGGGCATCCTGCCCGACACGTGGCCGCCGGAGATCGTCCTGTCCCTGGAGCCGCTGACCGAGGCGCACGTCGCGCACATCCAGCGCCTGACCAACACCTATCCGCGCGCGGCCGCCGCGATCATCGCGCCGATCCACGCCGAGCCCTGGCTCAGTGGGCTCGGTGTGACCCGATTGCCCACGATGCCCGGGGTGGTGACGCCGAGTCGGATCAACACCGATGTCCACGTGCAGCGTCTCGAAGACCCGCAGTACCAGGCCCTGGTGAGCATGTTCACCGTCTCCAAGGACCTGGACGGCGTGCCCGCCGAAGAGCCGCTGATCCCGGTGCGGCGCACCGAGCGCGCGCCGGAACCGGCGCACGCGGGGGCCGCGTCCGTCGGCGGCAGCATGTCCACGGCCGCGTGGTCCGCGGTCGGCGGCATGGAGCGGCCGGCCCGGGTGGGCGGCGGCATCGCCACCGAGGCCGACGCCGGGGCCGAGCCGGTACCCGGCTACTACCAGCCGGATCCCACCGATCCGGAGCCGGACGAGCGGGCGTTCGCCGCCCCCGGACGACCCGCGGCCGGTTCGGGACGGGACGCGCGGGTCGGCTCGGGTCCGGGCACGGGTCCCGGATCCTGGGGCACGGCCGTATACCCGCTCCCCGGAGGGCCGTTGGCACCTCCGGAGCGGATCGAGCGGCGGCTCGGATCGACCGAGGACACCGGTTCGCTGCCGCTGCCCTGGCTGCCCGAGGAGCCGCACGAGTACGACGCACAGTCCCCCGACGACGTCGAGCGCCCCTACGAACCTCAATTGTTCCAGCCGCCGGTGGTCGGTCCGGACATCGGCCCGACGGAGCCGCCGGCGTACTCGGAACCCGCCGACGCGGCGGGGCCGGCGGCCGAGGTGCGGGCCGGGGAATCGACCGACACGGAACCCGCGTACCCGCAACAGTCATATGCCGAACCGCCCTATGCGGAACCGCCGTACGCGCATCCGCCATATGGCGGCGAAGCGCCTGTGACGCCATCCTTCGAGGAGCCGGCCGCCGAGGGGTCGGTCCGCACCGGGTCGGTGTACGCCGACCCGAACGCCCAGGAGGCCGTCGTCGCCACGCCGGACCGGCAGGAAGCGGCCCCGGGGACGGTGGAATTCGAGGTGGCCGCGCTCGGGACCGCGGTGTCCGAGGCGGCGGACCCGGCGGACTCGACCCTCGGCGAACCGGTGTTCGGAATGCCCGTGGTTCCGGAACGGCGCGCCGCGCACGACCCGTTGGTCGACGAGCGGACGCCCGAGGACACCGGGCACGACGAAATAGGACTCGAAGGGGTGGACGATCCCGAGGACCACCCCTACGCACCCGCCGGGGACGCCGGACGACCGGCCGACTCGGTGGCGGCCGCAGAGGCCCCGGACGAGGGAACAGCAGTGCCGATCGAGGCTCGGACCAGCACCGGAGAACAAGCCGCGCCGTGGGATGTCGAGGAGGCCCCGGAGGGCGCCTACGCGGCCTACCCGGCCCACGCCGCCAATGGGCACGGGGGCGTTCGGGCCGACGTGCTCACCGGTCCTGGGGTCCAGGTCCTGGGCCCGGACGACGAGGTCGACCTGATGCAGGGCGGCGAGCGCGGGCGCACCGCCCCGGCGCCGGCCGAGCAGGCCCGTGCGGTGCCCCGGACGGCGGATGGCGTCGCGGGCGGCGTCGAGATGCCGTCCGCCGAGTACTGGGGCGCGCCGGGGCAGGTGCAGGAGGGCCTGACCGTCCAGGAGGGCCTGACCGCCGAGGACTCCGGCATGTTCCTCGTGGTCGCGCCGGAGGCGGAGGCCGCCGTGGTGGACGCCCCGGAAGTGGGCTCGACGTGGGACGTCGCGCCGCCGGTCGCCGCGCTCCCGGCCGAGGCGCCGGCGGCGCCGGGTCAGGCCTCGGAGGGCTTCGCGCCGACCTACCCGGAGATCCGGATCCTGGGCCAGGTCGATCTGATCGGCGTGGGCGAGGAGGTCGAGCACGGCCGACGCGCACGGCTCACCGAACTCGCGGCGTGGATCGCGCTGCACCCGGGCCGTCCGCTGACCGAACTCGACGCCGCGGTCTGGCCGCTGGGGGTCACCGCCACCGCGCGCAACTCGGCGATCAGCCAACTGCGCCGCTGGGTGGGCATCGGCCAGGACGGTACGAGCCACCTGCCGGCGGCGGTCGGCGGCGAGGGCTACGCCTTCGGGCCGGGCTTCGCGTGCGACTGGTTCCGCTTCCGTGAGTTGGTGGCGCCCGGCCTGTACGGGAACCACGAGGTGGCGATGGACTACGCGAGGGCCCTGGACATAGTGCGCGACGCGCCGTTCGACGGGGTGGGCCCGCGTCGCTACGTCTGGGCCGAGCCGTTCCGTCAGCAGATGATCGCCGAGATCGTCGACGTGGCCGCCCGACTGGCGGACTACCACCTGGACAACCACGACCCGCAGGCCGCCAAGCGCGCCTGTTCCGTCGGCCTGGTGGTGTGCCCGGAGTCGCAGATGCTCTACCGCACGATGTTCCGGGCGACGCACATAACCGGCGATCGTGCCGAGTTGGACTACTACGTCGACCGGTTGGACGGACTGCTCGCCGGCCTCGGCGCGGAACCCGAGCCGCTCACCGTGGAGTTGTTGCGGGACCTGTTGGACGACTGACCCGACGGTGGGCGGATCGGCGCGGTTCGCCGGTCCGCCCGCCGGATCGGGCATGACGCGGGCCGGATCGGGCATGAGGCGGGCCGGGTCGACCGGGCCCGGTCAGGCCCCGCGAATCAACAGCACGAGTACGGCCGCGCCGAGCAGGAACGGGCCGAACGGGACCACGCTGCCCCGACCGGCGCGCCGAGTCGCGGCGAGCGCGATCGCGTACAGGCCCACGCAGACGTACGCCAGGACCAGCCCCTGTACGAGCGCGGACCAGGACAGCCAGCCGAGCACCAGGCCGACCAGGCCGGCCGCCTTGGCGTCGCCCAAGCCGATGCCCAGACCGCAGAGCGCGAGCACGAGGTGCAGGGCGTACGCCGCGGCCATCGCGAACAGCGCGCGCAGGTAGGCGTCCCAGTCCAGCGGGGCGAGCAACAGCGCGGCGAGCACGGGATAGCCGGGCAGGGTCAGCGGATCGGGCAGCCGCATCAGCCGGGCGTCGCACACCACGAGTGCCGAGGCGAGCAACGCGAAGACCAGGAAGGCGGGCAGCACCGCCTGGATGCCCACCCGCCACGACAACGCGCCGGCGGTGAGCACGAACGCGACCGCGATCACGAGTCGGTCGCGGCGCAGCACGCCGGCGGTGTCCGCGTCGAGATGGATCGGAGATATCCGCACGGCATCGGATCCTGTCAGACCGACGAGCGACTCGGCACCGGGCCCGCGGGACTCGCACGCCGCCGCTGTGCCATCCGGGTGGAATCCCACGCCGTCCCGGCACCGGATCGGGCACCGGGCCGGGACGGATCCGGGCCGGATCGGGGTCGAACCCGGGTCGGACCGGGATCGAACCGGGATCGAACCGGGTTCGGATCGCGCCCCCTTGTGCCGGAATCCGTACCGAGGCACCCGGTCGGGCGGCACACTGGGGACGTGTCCAAAGCCATGGCGTTCGACCCGTTCCGGCAGCCTCCTCCCGCGTCCGCACCGGAGTTCGGAGACGGCGGGACGACGTCGGACCACGGCGTATACGTGTTCGACGACGAGCGCATCGTGCTCGCGGTGAACGTCGCGCTGGCGACGCGGCGGCCGTTGCTGGTCTTCGGGCCTCCGGGGTCGGGCAAGTCCACGCTCGCGCCGAACGTCGCGCGTCACCTGGGGCGGGTCTGCCACACCGAGGTGATCACCGCGCGCACCGAACCCGAGGACCTGCTCTGGCGGTTCGACGCGCTCCGCCGGCTCAACGACGCGCAGGTCCGCGAGGTCGCGCCGACGATCGGCGCCTACTGTGCGCAGGGCGTGTTGTGGAAGGCCTTCGATCCGTATCGCACCGCGCCCGGGCGGGCCACGCGGGCGCCGGAGGACGGGCCGCTGTACGGCCGGCACACCGGTCCCGCTCCGCTGTCCGTGGTGCTGATCGACGAGATCGACAAGGCCGATCCGGACCTGCCGAACAGCCTGCTGGTGCCACTGGACACGCTGCGTTTCACCGGCCCGGACGGCGAGGAGGTGCGGGCGCGCCCGGGCGCCGAGCCGCTGGTGGTGATCACCAGCAACAACGAACGGGAGTTGCCCGCGCCGTTCGTCCGCCGCTGCATCCTGCTCTCCCTCGAAGCCCCGGACCGCGCACATCTGTTGAAGGTGGCGCGCGGCCATCTCGGGGACGCCTGTGACGAATCCATGGCCGAGCAGGTCGCCGACCACCTGCTGAAGATCGCCAACGAATCCGAGTCGGCTCCGGGCCCGAGCACGGCCGAGTTCCTCGACACGTTGCGCGCGTGCCACGAACTGGGCGTCACCGCGGGCAGCCGTACCTGGGACCTGGTCGTGGAGGTCGCACTGAGCAAGGGCCGAGGGAGCGCGAGGCCACACGGGTGAGCGCCGGACGGGGGCAGGTCCATCTCGGCGACCTGGTCCGGGCGATCGTCGCGCTGGAGGTCACCGAGGTCGACACGGCGATGGAGATCGGCCGGGTGCTGGGGTTGTCCGCACCGGCCGACTCGGCACAGCCGGGACGCACTTCGGATCGGACCCCGGCGCCGGCGGAGGGCCCCGACGAGCCGCAGGGGGCCCGGGTCGATCCTCCCGTGGCCGTCAGCGCGCCCGCGCCGCCGTGGCGGGAGGCCGACGGCGGCTGCTCGTTGCTGGTGCTGCGTGAGCCGAGGCCGGGTGCGGGCCGGGTCGTGGCGACCGAGTCGGATGAGGCCGACGTACAACGGCTGTTGGACTCCGGCGCGGACGGTGATACGCCCGAACCCGTGTGGCCGAGGCGTTGGGCGCCGGGGGTGATGTTCGCGGCGACGTCGACCGACGTGATCGGTCGCGTACTGGACGAACGTGCGCTGATTCGCGGGATGGTCGATCGCGGGTTGGTTGGCAGGCTTCCCTTTCGAGCACGGCCGACCACGCGGCTGGGCATTCAACTCCTGCTGGACGGCGGCGAGTCGATGCGGCCCTTCCGATCCGACCAGCGATGGTTGCGCGAACTCGCGGACGCGGTGGTCGGGCGGGGCCGGGTCGAGGTGCTGCGCTTTCAGGGCACCCCGAGGCGCGGCGTGCGCGCGGTGGGACGCCGTGGGCCGGTGGCCTACCGGGCGCCCGCGCCGGGTACGCCTGTGGTGCTGGTGTCGGATCTGGGCCTGCGCAGGCTCCCGTTCAGCGCCGCCGCCGCGGCCGGTGCGGCCGAGTGGCGGGATTGGATCGACGCGGTACGTCGTGCCGGATGTCCGGTGGTGTGCCTGACGCCGTACGAGGCGCGGGCGCATCCGTGGGTGTTGCGCCGACGTGTGGCGATGGTGCCACTGGATCGGCGGACCTCGCTTCGCGCGGCGTGGCGGGAGAGTCGGCGGGCGGGGGAGGGGGTGCGGCGATGACGGGTCCACACGAGCCCTTCGACGCGCGCCCGGATCCGGGCCGCGAAGTCCCGCCTGAACTCGGCCGCGGCGGCCGACCGGAACCCGACCGCGATGCACGCCCGGAACTCGGCCGCGGCGGCCGACCGGAACCCGACCGCGACGCACGCCCGAACGGCGGCGGCGACCCGCCGCACCTCGACATCGCGTCGGACGGCGTCGAAGCCGAGGGATCGGCGGAGCTTCGCTATCTGCGGTGGCTGGCCGAGGCGGATCCGCCGTTGTACACACTGGCCCGAGCCCTGTGCCTGGCCCCGCACGCCGCCCCGGCGTTCGTTCGGCGGGCGCGGCTGACGTTCGTTCCGGCCAGTGCGGCGGGACTGGAGGCGGACCTCTGGTTCTCGCCGCTGATCGAGTCCGCCGACGCGCGGGCGCTCGTGCTCGATCCGCTGATCGCCGCCGGGTTGCGGCACGAACTGGCCCGGGAGCGATGGCAGTGGAAGGCGGTGCTCGACCTGACCGAGGACATGCAGCGCGACGCTCCGGAGTTGGTCCGGCGCTACACGCGACTCGCGCTGGCCGACGCCGGTGTGCGGTGGGTGGACACGGAAGCCGAACTGGCGGGCTTCGCCGCCGGGATCTCGGCCGGGGCGCCCGACGGTGCGTCGGCGGACGATCTCGCCCGCTGGCTCGTGCACTTCCTGCCCAGGCTGCCCCGGGTACTCGCGGCCGGAGCGCTCGCCCGCACACTGCTCATCTCGGCGGCGGCCCGGCTCGCGGTCGATCCGCCGGACTGGGTGGTCCAGCGGCACGGAACGGCCCGTTCCGCAGCCGCACGGACGGCCGTGACCCGCACGCCGGTGCGGGGCCACGTGGAACTCGGGGTGTATCTGGACGATGCCGGACTGACCCTCAGCCGCCCGCCGGCACCGGGCTCACGGGTGCTGGAAGTCCCGGGCGGGGAACGGATACGGGTCGAGCTGGCGGGGCCGGGAGAGGTCACGACACAGGGCCATACGGTGGAGATGGGGGCTGCCGAGTCGGTGCGGGTGCCGGTCGCTGTGTTCGCCGAACTGGCCGCGACGTCCACCGACCGGGATCCGCGGACGAGCCGCCGACTCACCAACACGCAGACGGTCTTCGGGGCCGCGGGCGCGTGGGCGGACGGCCGGCTCCGGGCGGTGCTGCGTCGGGCGGGCGAGGGGACGGAACTGCTGCTGTGGCAGGGCAAGCTGCGCCGGACCGTACCGCTGCGGGGAACTCCGCGCCTGCTGGCGGCCGATGACCGGACCGGGACGGTCCTGCTGGTGGCCGACGATCACTTGCTCGTCGTGCGGACCGAAGGGGCGGAGACGGTGTCCATCGGCGGCCTGGGGGAGATTCGCGACGCGGTCGTCGCCACACCCGACCCCTCGTCGCCGACGCCGTGTGTGGTCGTGGCGAACGAGCGCGGTGTGTGTACGGTCCGGCCGGACGCGCCGACGGATGCCCCGACGTACCTGTCCCGGTCTGCCGAAGTGGGCCTGCGGATCTGGGTCGGGCCCGAGTCGTCGGAGCTGGTGATCGTGCGCGGCAGCGCGGAACCGGAGTTCGTCGACCTCGCGGGAGGCGGCGCGACCCGGTCCGAGGCGCGCGCCGACGTGCTGCCGGTGACCGCGATCACCAGCGCGCACGGCGGCCGTCCGCTGCTCCTCGCGCAGACCGGGCCGCAACTCGTGCTGATGCCCACCGCCGACACGACCCATGTCGTCCGGGGCGGCGGCCTGAGCACGGACATCGTGTCCGTCGCGATCAGCCGCGGTGGGTCCAGGACCGCGGCCGTGGACCGGTCGGGCCGGCTGTTGAGATGGGACGGCGCGACGATGTCGGGTCGGATGCGCGAAGTGCCGCTCCCGTTCCCGGCGGCGAGTGTCTCGGCGGCGGGCCTGTGGGCGTTCACCGTGGTCGGCCGGGGTGGCCCGGTCGAACTGCGGGCCGAGGACGGCCGCACGGTGCTGCTCACGCCGACCCGGAACACGGACCCGGAGACGGGTTGGCTACGGGACACCCTGGTCGGCACGATGCCCGTGCGTGCCGGGGACCTGGAGTCCCTCGTGCGCTCGGGCATCGGCTGCGCATGTCTGCCCGTGCCGATGCGGGAGCCGACACCCGGGCGCCCCGGCTCGATGGCGGCCGGGGGGATCCTGCGCGCGGCGAGGGCGGCCGGGATCAGGATGCTGGTCGACGTGAACGTCACACCCGGTTCGGACGCCGCCCGGAACGACCGGGAATCCCGCTTGTTGCGGCATTGCGCCGAGTTGCTGGCGGCGGGTGCCGCGGGAGTCCGGGTGTTGCCGGCGCCTCGCGGTCCGAGTGGCGAAACCTGCACCGGCCGGGACGACCCGACGGTGGAATTCCTGCGAGCGCTGCGGCGGTTGGTCGACGGACATGCGGGACGGGTGCTCGTGCTCGATCGCGGTGCGGTCGGCGAGCCGGAACCGCGGGCCGGCGACGAGTGTTGCCATCTTGTGCTCGCCCAGGGCACTCGGTCGGTGCCGCAGGCGCTGGGGCTCTTGGCGACCCACGCACCGTTGGCGGACGCCGTACCCGACTGGACCCTGTCGCTGTCGACCGGCATCGGGAGTGACCCGGCGCGTGCGGGCGCGATGGCTTCGATCGCGCTCGCGCTACCGGGACTTCGAGCCGTGGCCGGGCTTCCCGTCGGCCCCCCGAGCGACGCCGTCGCCGCGCTGCTGCGGGTGCGCGGGCGGGAGCGGGCACTTGCCCGGGGCACCACGACCCGACTGGGGTCGGGCGACTCGGACGTCGTCGTGCTGTCGCGGCGACACGAGGACGACATCGTGGTCTGCGTGGCGAATCTCGGCACGCGGCGAGGCACCGTCGCGCTGACCACGCCCAGTCTGCCGCCCGGCAGGCTGGTGGACCTGCTGGATCTCTCGGGGACGCAACCGGCGCGCGCGCTCGGCGACAAGTCGCCGGCGATGATCGCCCTCGCCGCCCACGAATACCGCTGGTTCCGGCTGCTGACGTCCAATGAGCTCTACGCGAGCCGATCGTGACGGCCCATCACGTCTTCGACCGGCCGGGTGCCGCCCCGGCGCCCCGGCCGCGGATCTTCGTCAGCCACAGCACGCGGGCGAAGCCGGGACAGGTCTGCTGCCGATGCCTGGACGCGCGCGAAGCGTTGGTCGCGCGGTTGAGCGCCGAGGGCTTCGAGGCCGTGTACGACAAGGACTTCCTGCGCAGCGGCGACGGATGGCAGCAGGAGATCGCGCTGGAACTGCACGGCAGTCAGGCCACCGTGCTGCTGCTGTCCCGGCACGCGCTGGAGTCGGCGAACGTCGGCTACGAGGCCAGCATCGCGGACGGCCGGCGGCGGGCGGACGCGCGATACCGCTTCATCGCACTGAAGTTACCGGACGTACGCCGCGTCGATCTGGCCGCGAGTGCGCTCAAGGCGATCCATCTCGGGGAGGTGGACATGTGCGACTGGGCCGACGACGAGATCGCCGGCGGTCGGCTGCCGGCCAAGCTGTGTGCGGATCTGGCGCAGATCCGGTTGTGGCACCTGGACCGCTCCTCGCCCACGCGCAACGCGGTGACCGCCGCGCTGGGCGAGGCGTACGAGGGCCCGTTGCGGGCCGCCGCGCAGGTGCTGGGGGTGCGTGAGCGGCTGGACCGCGAAGTGCTCCGTGAGCGGCTCAGCGAGGCACTGTTGACCGAGCGCGCTCCGGCGCCCCGGCGCGAACCCGATCCGCTGGTACGGGCGTTGGGGCAGGTGTTGCCGGTGCTGCGGTCGGAGCCGGCGGTCACGGTGGCCGACCTCAGCGTGGTGTACGCGCGGGTGCCCACCCTGGCCGCCGCGCAACTGGGCGAGTTGCGCGGGCGCGAGGACGGACAGGTCGCCGTGCTCACCGCGACGCGGGACGGGACCCTGCGGGCGTACCTGCTCCGGGCCAGCGGACACCCGCGTCCGTGGCCGCACCTGGAGGTCACGGTGCCGGCCGGCGCCCGGATGGCGGCGGGTCTGATCGCCGCGATCCGGGACGCGGTGGCGGGGTACCTGGACTACGACGGCTACGACGACCCGGAGTTGGAGGGCGAGGCCGGGTTCCGCGATGTGATCGAGGCGCACGCGCTGGAGACCGGACCGATCGTGGTGGTCATCCGGCACCTGCCGGACGCGGCATTGGTGCGCGAGTTGCGGGTGGCGTTCCCGTGCCTGCTGTTGTTGTTCCTCACCGACCGGGTCGGCGCGTGCGGACCGATCGAGGCGATCGAGCTGGCACCGTTGACGCCGTCCGGTGAAAAGGAGTTGAGGCGTACGCACGGCCGGGCGATGCACCTGGCCGGACATCCGGAACGACCCGATCCGCCCAGGAGGCCCGCGTGACCGTCGGTACGGATCCGGTGCTGGAACAGACCTGGCACGCGCAGCGCCGCTGGTCGCTCGCCGCGTCGGCGGCCAAGGCGTCGGTGCAGCGATGGCGGCTGGTCCGGCTGGTGTTGGGGGTGTCCGGCGCGGTATCGGTCACGGCGGGCACGCAGGTGTCCGGCGATCCGGGCAAGGTGCTGGCGCTGATCGGCGCGCTGTGTGTGGGACTGGTGCCACTGGTGACGTCGCTGCGGTTGCCCCCGGCCCGGATCGAGGCCTGGACTCGGCTGCGTTCGGTCAGCGAGGGGCTCAAGAGCGAGGTCTACCTCTACCTGACGGTGAGTGATCCGTACCCGGGCGGAGTGGCCGAGCGGCGGGCACGCTTGTCCGCACGGCGTGCCTTTTTCGAGGACGAGGCGAGCGAACTGCTGGGCCTGCTGCCGTCGTTGGATCCGGCGCGGCAGCCGGCGCCGCCGGCCGTGCACGATGTGGACGGTTATGTGCGGGAGCGGATCGACGCTCAGGCGGACGGCTACTACCGGACGCAGGTGTCGCGGATGCGGCGGGGGCTGACCCGGATCCAGTTCGCCGAGTTCGTGTTGGCGCTCACCGGCATGGCGCTGGCGGCGGTGGCGGGCACGGTGGGCGGTGGTCGGCTCGGGGCGTGGGTGCCGGTGGTCACGACGGTCTCGGCGTCGGTGATGTTGTACGGATACGGCGTTCGGTACCAGGAGAACCTGATCTCGTTCGCCCGGACCGCCGAGCAGTTGCGCCGGTTGCGCGACGACCGGGTGGCGCGGATGCCGCTGGATCCGGCCGAGGAGGCGCGGTTCGTGGAGCGGTGCGAGAACGTCATCTCGATCGAGACGCAGGGGTGGATGGCGCGTGCGGCGCACTCGGATCCGGGGCCGCCGCAGTAGGCGCCGCGGAGGCGGGTGTTCGTCGGGCGGCGTCCGGAAGTGGGCGCGTGGGTGCGGTACTTCCCGAAGCGGCGTCAGGCCGTCCGCGTGCGCAGGTGGGTGGCGGCCGGGTTGTGCGGGTCGTCGGCGTAGCCGTGCGCGGGTTCGTCCGGGACGACGTCGGGCGCGGTGTAGGGGGCGGAACGCAGGCCCCAGTCGTAGTAGCCGCGGATCCAGTTGCGCATCCCCTCGACGCTCATCTCGACGGCGATGCGTTCGGTCGTGCCCAGGCCGAGTTCGCCGCAGATCTGCGGCATGTACGCCTGGAGCGTCATGAACGTGTCGAGTTGTTCGTACGTCATCCTGGTCGCCTCGCGCAGGGCGACGTCGTACGAGCAGTCCAGCCGGTCGCGCAGGACCACGACCAGGTTGTGCGACGCGACCCGGCGGCCGCGGCGGCCCGGTGACTGGATGTCGTTGATGTAGGCGATCGTGTCGGTCGCGGCCTCGCGCAGTCTGCGCATGAGCGGGTGTGCCTGGATCTGGGCGGGCACCTCGAACCTGCGGCTGCGTTCGATCGCGTCGAGCGAGTGCGGTATGCCGGCGGTGTTGCGGCGCATCACGCGATAGCTGTCCAGATCGGGCACCGCCCGGGAGGTGCTCATCCGCAGCTCGGACGCGTGCGAGGCGAGGAACCGGGCCCAGCTTGCCGCGAACCGGTTCTGCCAGGTGACCGAGGTGCCGTCGGACATCGAGGCCCAGACCTCGGACCAGGCCAGGGTGATCGGGGAGACCAGGTCGGGCGGGGTGCCGGGTTCGCGGAACGGGATGGTGATCAGTTCGCGGGCGATCTCGGCGACGCGGTCCGGGCGTTCGGGGGTCCGCGGGCGGGCGGTCGCGCCGCCGCCGGGGGTGGCGTCGGTGCGGGACTGGGCTCTGGTGCGGGCGTCGGCGTCCGGGTCGGCGTCGCAGTCGTCGTCGAACAGGAAGGCCAGCGCGAACCAGTTCATCAGCATGAACTGGTCGTCGGGCGACGCGTGCGGGTAGGTACGGCCGACGGCTTCCGGCAGGTCCCACGAGGCGTATTCGCGCAGGCCCGTGTCGGTGCGGATCAGGCCGCGGTCGCGGACCCAGTCGAGGTGGCGGCTCCGTGCCTGGTCCAGGTACGGACTGATCGGGGCCTCGAACGGAATCGAGAACAGCACATCCTGCGGCACCTGGTCTCCCACCCGTTGCGTGATCATTGTTATGCCGCATCGGCGTCGCCGGCGCAAGATCCTTTGCATGTGCGGAGAGTGACGTCGACGGGCGCTTCGACACGTGCGGTGATGCTGGTGCGAGCACGTGCGGTGATGCGTGTGCGGGCCGTGTCGTGGTGCTGCGTGCACGAGGCTCTCGCGGACGGGCTCGGGGGTCAGGCCGCGATGTGAGCGGTGCTCTCGGTGGAGAGCAGTGCTTTCAGGTCGTGCACGGCGGCGCGGCCGGCCCGGTTGGCACCGATCGTGCTTGCCGAAGG
Organism: Embleya sp. NPDC001921; assembly: GCF_053594475.1. Lineage (NCBI taxonomy): Bacteria > Bacillati > Actinomycetota > Actinomycetes > Kitasatosporales > Streptomycetaceae > Embleya > Embleya sp. NPDC001921. The sequence goes on along the minus strand of NZ_JBSFEO010000037.1, from coordinate 84,307 downwards.
ACCGTACCCCACAAGGTGGATGCGCGGGTCGCGCGCGGTATGCGTGCCGTCCATCCTGATCCCGCCGCCGGGCTCGCGCAGCTCCAGCGGCGCCAAGTGCCGCAGCGCCGCGCGGAATCCGGTCGCCCACACGATGGCGTCGGCGCGTACCGAGGAGCCGTCGGCCCACTCCACTCCGAGAGCGGTGATCCGATCGAAGATCGGCAGTCGCGTCAGCACCCCGTGCTCTCGCGCGGCACGTACCGCGGCCGTCGGCGGCAGCCCCGTCACCGCCACCACACTCTCCGGTGGAAGCCCCGCACGAACACGCTCCTCCACCCGGGCGACCACGGATCGACCGACCTCGGCACTGAACTCCCCGTCGCGGAACACCGGCGGCCGACGGGTGACCCATGTGGTGGTGCCGACCTCGGCGATTTCGGCGAGCGCGTGGATGGCGGACGTACCGCCACCGACCACGACCACATGCCGTCCGGCGAACTCGGCCGGCCCGCGATAGTCCGCCATGTGCAACTGCCGGCCGCGGAACTCGCCGGCGCCCGGGTAGTAGGGGATGAACGGGTGCCGCCACGTCCCGGTCGCGTTGATCAGGGCGCGGGCGGTCCAGGTGCCCCGGTCGGTTTCGATGGTCAACAGGTCGGCGGGGGCGGGGGGTTGCGTCGTTGTGGTTGCGTCAGGCGGGGCGGTGGTATGCGGGTCGGTGCTGTGCGGGCGTGTGTCGAGGGGAGGTGTGCCGGGGGTGGAGGTCGGGTGGGCAGCCGTGCCGGGGGCGGGAGTTGCGCCCGCGGCGGGGGTCGAGCGCACGGCCGTGACGGTTACGGGGCGCACGATGTTCAGGTCGAAGGCGCGCTCGTAGGTGGCGAAGTATTCGGGCAGCGCCTCGAAGGCGGGCCGGGTCGGGGCGATCTCCGGTACCGGCAGGCCGGGAAGCTCGTGGATCCCGTGTACGGCTTCCATCCGCAGCGTGGGCCACCGGTGCCGCCAGGCTCCGCCCGGGCCCTCGTCGGCGTCGAGTACGACGAACGACAGGCCGGAGCGGCGCAGATGGTAGGCGGCGGACAGCCCGGCCTGTCCGGCGCCGATGACCACGACGTCGAGGACACCTTCGTGGACGGGGCGCGTGTGGGGCGGACCGGTGCTCGCGGCCGTGGTCGACGTCCCGGTGCCTGTCGTCGTCACACTCACCATCTCGGTCACACGAGCGAGAACAGGTGGCCCCGGGAGATCCTTCCCGATCACCCCGTGGCGTCGACCACCGTCGCGACACCGATCAGTTGGCCGGCCACGGTGACCAGGCCGAGCCAGCGCCGTACGCCGCGCAGCCCCACTCTCGGCAACGCCGTCGAAACCGCGACCAGGAAGAGCGCGAGCAGGCTCGTCCCGAAGGCGAGCAGCGAGCCGTCGGCCGGGCCGACCGCCGGTTCGCGGCAGCCCCACCGCTCCAGACAGTCGCTGGTGGCGTTCCAGTAGCCGGCGAGTACGACGGTGCAGTCCACCAGGACCAGCACGACCGTGCCGAGGAACAGCCCCCAGCCCACCAGCAGGGCACGCGGACCGGACGCGTCCTCGCGGGCGCTCATGGGCGGGGGCTCATCCCGGGCTCGCCGGAGTCGCCGGGCCCGCCGGAGTCGCCGGGCGCTGGGCCCGTCGGACGCACGGAACCCACAGGACGCAGAAAACGCGCACGGCGCAGGCAAGACGCACGACGCAGGCAACGCGCACGACACAAGCAGCGCACACAACACTCAAGACGCGCACGCCGCATAGGCGCCTCAAGGCTCCCGGCTCGCACGCGAAGCGCAGAACCCACCGACCTCACCGGAGCAACCCGCCGCACCGGACTCATTCTCGGCGGCTCCTTCACGGATCCGATCCGAGCAGCCGACCGAGTTGCTCCTGACAGCGGTCCAGCCGGGCCTGGAGCAGGGTGACCTCGGCTACCAGTTGCGGCACGATCTCGTACTCGCCGCGCACGTACGGACTGGCGTCGGCGGCCACCGGCACCCCGGCGAGGCGGGCGTACGACCCGAACGACAACCCCACCCGCCCGGACGCACACCCGGTACAACTGCCGACCAGGCCGCGCCGGCCCACCACCCCCGTACCGGCGTCGACCAGCAGTTCGGCCGGATTGCCGCACCCGCAGGCCCCGACCCACACCGAGGTGACCCGCTGCCGGCTGTACCGGAAACCGCGCTCGAAGCGGATATAGCCGCCCAGCACGTCCACCCGCAACAGCGCGGCGTGCCGATACTCCGTGACGCACATCAGTTCGCGCGCGTCCGATTCGGCATGCAGGCAATAGAACCCGCAGTCGCAGCGCGCCGCCGGCGGCCGATGCCGCCGCCCGTACGCGCAGCGCGCCTCGGCCTCGACCTCGTACGGCTGAGCGCGCCCGATCGACACGCCGGCGAAGCTCGCCCGATCACCGTCCACCGACAACAACAACGCCGCGACCTTGTACCCCACGGGTGCGACGCCCGGCCGCTCCTCGGGCAGCCGCCGCCGGCCGATCATCGCCCGGCGACCACCGGCGGCACCTCCACCGCAGGCACCGCCGGGGCCGGCCCATCCGGCCCCCGACCCTCCTTCGGCCCGGGCGCCACCACGTCCCGCTCCCGCTCCTCCTCCACCCGCGTCACCCGCTCCACGACCACACCCGTCGCCACCGGCCTGCCGAGCTGCATGGGATTCCCCTCCCGATCGACTCCTCCCAGGAATGTTCACCCGCCACACCGCCACCCACACCCACCACCTGATCCCCACAAAACGCCCACCGGAGCCGACCAAACCAACCAACAGGTAACCGTGTCGCAAAGCCCTCCTGAACCTTGCTATCCTTGCCATGCACGCAGGGCACCACCCCTGCGCCCACTCGTCCGGGTGGCGGAATTGGCAGACGCGCTAGCTTGAGGTGCTAGTGCCCGAAAGGGCTTGGGGGTTCAAGTCCCCCCTCGGACACGTCGATGAAGTAAGAGGGCGGTGCCGGTCGAGTTTCGACCGGCACCGTTTTTGCGCTTTCTCGTCGGAGGACAGGCACAGGTTCGGGTGCTTGTGGACTCGCTGCTTGTTTCCGGGCCGGCCGTCCGCAGGGTCCTGCGGCTGTGTCCTGCGGCTCGACGGGCGTGCCGGTATTGGGGCGGCTCGTGCGCACTGAGGCCTGCCGCTGACGTCGATGGGCTGGGCGAACCGGACCGGGCCTTCGTGGCAGGACCGACGGCGGGAGCTTGTGGGCCTTGCGGCGACGTGGCTCAGCCGAAGTCGGGGACGCGGTGGTTCGGCGCGAGGGCGGCGGCGGCCGAGGGCGAGGGACGCGATGAGCGCGGTGGCCGCGGCAAGGCACGGCGGCAACGACCGGCGGGTGGTTCCCGGGTGGTGCACGCGACAGCTTCTCCAGCGTGGGCGGTGGTGTGCTGACGGCTGGGATGATGCTCGGCGATATTGCGCCGGGCGGCACCGGGAGCGGTCTGTACGGCCTGTTGGTCATGGTGCTGGTCGCGGTGTTCGTGGGCGGTCTGATGGTCGGCTGGACGCCCGAATACCTGGGCAGGCGGCTGGGGTTCGGGGAGATGCGGTACATCGTGCCGTACGGCCTGGCCGGCCCGGTGGTGATCCTGACCCGCACGGCGTTCGTGGTGAGTCGACCGGACGCTCACGCGTGCCGGGCCGCCGCGCTCGAGGTTCGGGGCGTTACCCGGCGCATCGGTTCGGAGGGTGCGGTATGGGAGCATCGGGCCGTTGCTTTGACGGCGGGGATTGGGAATATGCTTATTTGGGGTTTCAAGACCATATTCAAGACGCTTTCCGAGGGCGTCTTTCACTGTCCGAGGTGCGGGGGTGATCGGCAGTATCACCTGAAGTTTGCTCGGCGCTGGTTCACGCTGTTCTTCATTCCGATTTTCCCGTTCAAGGAGCAGGGCACGCACGTCGAGTGTGCGACCTGTGGCGGCACTTTCGAGGACACGGTGTTGCAGGGCGCGACGAGTGCGCAGATCTCCGAGCTGTTGGGCCAGGGGATGCGGGCGCTCGCGGTGACCATGCTGCGCGTTGCGGGTACGCCGTCCACGGCGGCGCGGACGGTGGCCACGGAAGCGGTCGTCGAGGCGGGGGTGTCCTGGTACTCGGTGGCCCAGTTGGACGCGGATCTCGTGGGTACGGGCTTCGAGTTGCCTCCGGTGCTGGTCCCGCTCGGTGACCAACTCCAGCCGCAGGGGCGGGAATGGCTGCTCACCCGGGCGGCGTTGATCGCCGCCGCGGAGGGCGGGATCGGTTCGGCCGAGCGGGCGCTGCTCGATCAGGTCGGCGGCTTGCTGCAGATGACCCCGGCGCATGTCACGGGTGTCGTCGAGACGGCCCAGCGCAGCGTGCGGCGCGGCTGACGCGCCCTGCCCCGGGGCCGCAGACCCCGCCGAGATCCCGCCCGCCCGCAAGGGTGGGCGGGATCTCGGCGTTTCGGCCGGAGCGATGCCGCCGGGATGGTCGGGAACCGGCAAGACGACGCGGCCATCGCGGCGGGCGAGTCGGTGGCCGAGTCCGCGGGCGCGGAGTCGGACAGGACGCGGCGGGCCCGGCGGCCGAGGGCGAGGAGGCGGCCGTCCGGCGTCCGGACCGCGCTGTCGTCCATGACCCACCCGCGGCCGGCGTGTTCGGTGCGGATCCGAACGAGGCCCACCCTGGCACCGCCCCTCGTCCAAGGCCTCGCCGAAGTGCACCGTCAACTCCGCGGACGGGATCGGCCTGGGCCCGGTCCGGCGCGCGAACAGCGCCGGCGGCAGGGCGTCGGCCGGTACGACCACGGCCGCCGCGTCCGACGTCCTGCCGTCGGCGAACCGTACCCAAGCCGTCAACTCGGCGTCCGCGGCACCGGACAGCGGCAGTGTCGCGGTCCCGGTCGTATCGCCAAACGCCTTGCGAGCGGCATGAGTTCGACCGGAGGTCCAGCGGGGCGCAAGCCTCCACCGGCGCCACCGCCGGTGTCGATGCCGGTCGGCAAGGGCGATTCGGGGTGGTGCGGCGGGAAATTCGGGAATCGGCCGGCGGAATGTGGCGGTTGTTCGTCGGTGGTGGGGGTTCAGGGGCTCCCGGTGGGTATCGAAGGAGCAGATAGTGCGCGGCGCGCGCACGACGGCGATTGCGCCGGAGACCGGAACGACCAGGAGGACGTGGCCATGACGCGGATCAGGATCGTCAAACGCCCCGTTTCCCCGCGGCCGCAGCCGCCGGCGGATTTGCGTACACCTTCCGGGCGACCCTTGCCCTATTGATGTCGATGTGGACTCGCCGAGGGCCGCCGGGGCGCGGTGTCGGCTGCCTGTGCGGTGGTCGACGGTTCGCCGGTGCCGTATTCGGCGGGTCCGTGTGTCGTGGGTCGCGTGATCGTGGGCCCGCGGAAGGCGGCGCGCTGCCGGCGGGCCGGATGCGCCGTTCGTGGTGGCGTTGGGTGAGTCCGTCGGCGTGCGCCCGGCCGACGTCCCGGACGCCGCGTCCGAAGCCTGGCCTGGTGGTACGAAGTTCTGCGGCCGGTAGCGGAGTTGCCTGCCCTGGGAGTGCACGGCCCCGAGGCGGAGCCGAGCCCGCTGTTCGAGCCTCGTAGTTGTCGAACGTCCGGCGGCGCGCGCCGAAGCCGGGCCGCCGTGTTCATGAGGAACAGCCCCTTGCGCGGTCACGCGTTCGTGTGGCGCTGGGATGCGCTCCCCGATGGGGGTGCCGGACGGACCGCGCCGAGTCGAGTCGCGCCACGCCGAGTCGCGCCGCGGCGCGCCGCGCCGCGCCGCGCTGAGCTGAGCGAGCCGCGCCGAGTCGTGCCCCGCCGCGCCGAACTGCGGCGATTCGGTCTTCGGCAGGAGCGCGACCGGATCGCGGCCCGCTTGGCGCCCCGGTGGCTTGATGCCCCGGCACCCCCGCGCCCTCGGTGCCCCCGTGGCGCGGCAACGAGAGCCGTGGCGCGGCATCGCCTTGCTCTCGAACCGCCGACCCTCCCTCTCGTCGTGCCCGCACGCCTGCGGACGACGATGGAATGACAGATGTTGAAATCTGTCAGTCCATGCTTCATGCTTGAGGAGTCGGCACCGCTGCGGCGCCGGTGACGAGAGTTTGAAGGGAAATGTCATGATCAAGCGGAACCTGGGTGCTCCGGGCAGCGGCGATACCGTCTCCGCGCTCGGCCTCGGATGCATGGGGATGTCGGCGCTGTACGGGCCGGCCGACCGGGCCGAGAGCATCGCGACCGTGCGTGCCGCGCTCGACGCGGGGGTCACACTGCTCGACACCGGCGACTTCTACGGCATGGGCCACAACGAACTGCTGATCGCCGAGGCACTGCGCGGGCGGGATCGCGACGCGGTGCATCTCAGTGTCAAGTTCGGTGCGCTGCGCGACGCCGACGGCGGCTGGTCCGGCGACGACGGGCGGCCCGGCGCGGTGAAGAACTTCCTCGCGTACAGCCTGGTCCGGCTCGGTACCGAGCACATCGACACCTACCGCCTCGCGCGCGTCGACCCGAGCACGCCCATCGAGGAGACCATCGGCGCCATCGCCGATGAGGTCAAGGCGGGTCGCGTGCGACACATCGGCCTCTCCGAGGTCGGCAGCGACACCATCCGCCGGGCGCACGCGGTGCACCCGATCAGCGACTTGCAGATCGAGTACTCGTTGATCTCGCGCGGGATCGAGAACGACATCCTGGACACGTGCCGCGAGCTGGGCATCGGGGTGACCGCGTACGGCGTGCTCTCACGCGGACTGATCAGTGGCCACTGGACACGCGAGCGGGCCGTCGCGCCGGGCGACTTCCGGGGGATGAGCCCGCGCTTCTCCGGCGACAACCTCGACCACAACCTGGCCCTGGTCGACGCGCTGCGGACGATCGCCGAGGCCAAGGGCGCGAGCGTCGCGCAGATCGCCATCGCGTGGGTGCTCTCGCGTGGCGAGGACATCGTTCCGCTGGTCGGCGCGCGCCGCCGGGACCGGCTGAGTGAGGCGCTCGGCGCGCTGGACGTGGTGCTGACCACCGAGGACCTCGCGTCCATCGAGCGGGCGGTTCCCGTCGGCGCGGCGGCCGGCGGCCGGTACGCTGCGCCGATGATGGCCCACCTGGACAGCGAGAAGTAGCCGACCACCCCGCCGGGCGCCGGTGCGCGGCGGGCGCGGGCATGCGCGGCGACGCCGGCAGTACGGCGCGCGGCGCGGCGAGCAGTGAAAGAGGTACGACACATGGCCGACGAACCGCTGACCCCCGAGCAGATCCTCGGTGCGGCCGAGGACGTCCTGCGGCGGTTCGGCCCGGCCAAGGCGACCGTGGTGGACGTGGCCCGGGCGCTGGGGGTCAGCCACGGCAGTGTGTACCGGCACTTTCCGAGCAAGCAGGCGTTGCGCGAGGCGGTCACCCGCAGATGGCTGGATCGGACCCACGACACGCTCGCGACCGTGTCGGCCACGGAGGGTACGGCCGCCGAGCGGTTGTCCGGATGGCTGGTCGGGCTGTTCACGGCCAAGCGGGCCAAGGCGTCCGCCGATCCGGAGTTGTTCGCGGCCTACATGCAGCTCGCGAACCAGGCCAGCGCCGAGATCACCCGCCACGTCGACGGCCTGATCGAGCAATTGGCCGGCCTGGTCGCGGACGGTGTCGCCGACGGGTCGTTCGCGCCGACCGACCCGCACGACACGGCGGTGGCCATCTTCAACGCCACTGATCGTTTCCACGACCCGGTACACGCCGCCGAATGGGCCGCGCCGGGCACCGAGGCAGCCTTCGAGAACGTCCGCCGGTTGCTGCTGGCCGGCCTGACGAACCCGGCACGGGAAGTCTGAACGCCGGACCGCCCTCGACCGCCGACCGCTCCACCGCTCCACCGCTCGACCGCCGACTGCCGACCGCCCGATCGGGGCGGGCCCGACTCGGTTCGCGCCCCTCCCGTCCCCCGCACCCCGCGGACAGGCGTTGATCGAATGTGCATCGGACGTTGATTGACGCGCGTAACACTGACGCGTCCACGCGGCCTCGGCCGCACCCCGCGACGGCCGGAGGCCCCCGCCGTCGCCGTCCGCAAAAGGAACCGCCCCATGCCCGCCGCCGGCCAGGCCGCCTCCTCCCCGCTCCTGCGCTTCACCGGGATTCGGCTCGTACACACCGCGCTGCGCCGCGACCTCGCCCCGATGGCGGCGCGGATCCGGGTGCCGCATACCGACGAGGGGGTGTCCGTCGCCGACGTCCTGGCCCAATGGCGGCTGCTCGCCCGGATCCTGATGGCCCATCACGAGTACGAGGACGCGTGCCTGTGGCCGGTGTTGCGGGTGGCCCGTCCGGAACTGCGGTTGCTGCTCAACCGCTTGGAGGCGGACCACCACCGGATCGACCACGACCTGACCGTGGTCACCGCGATGATCGACAGCCTGGCCCGCGACCCGGAGCGCGCGTGGATGGTGGCCGCCGCCGTCGAGGCCGCGGTGGAGACGATCGACGCGCACCTGCGGGTGGAGGAGGTGCAGGTACTGCCCGAACTGGCCGCGGTGGTCGCGGCCGGCGAGCACATCGGCACCCTCGGCGCCTCGCTCGCGGCGATCGACGCGGCCGAGGTGTTCGACGTCCCGACGTCGGTACGCGGCGCGCCGACCGACGCGATCACGTGGCTGCTGGACGGGATCGCCGGAGTCACCGCGGTCACCGGCGCGTCCGGTCTCCCCGCAGGACCGACCCACGGCCGGTACCCGGGACCACGCTCGGCGTGACCCGCCGCCCCGGCCCCGGTCCCGCTCCCTGACGCGCCCGTCCCCGTTCCCGACGTCCCCGTCCCCGTTCCCGACGCCCTCGTCCCGTGCCCGAAGAATGGCCGTCGCCGTTCGTCCACCGGGCACGGCCGCCGCCACCGCGTACGCGCCTTCCCCCGCCGAGTCCGGCCTCGGCCATGCCGCGCACAACCGGCCGGCGCGTAACGCCCCGCCTCGCCCGTGCCGCGCATGCCCGACCCATCGCCGCGTACCCCTCGGCGCACCCCCGCGTACGCCTTGACCTGCTCTATGCCGGGCGTCCGAGCGGAGCACCCGATTCCTCTCTACTCTTGACTGATGACGAATCACCCCCCAAATGGCCCATGATGGTGGTCACCCGTGGAGTTTGGTGGGGTGTGTGCCGGTCGTCCACGGCGCGCGTGGCATGCTGTGCCGTCAATGTTCTGCCGGATGGGGGAACGGCGGCCGTCCCGGGGGGATATCGATGAAACTGGCATTCCTCGTTGAGGAGCACTACCGCCACGACGGCATGCCGCTCGACGTGGTCCGACAGCTCGACGCGTGGGGGCATCACGTCGACATCGTGCGTCCCGGAAGTTCGTTGATCGAGTTGTCCGACCTGATCCGGGCCGGTTCGCACGACGCGTGGGTGCTCAAGACGGTTTCCGGCGGTCCGGGGCTGAGCATGTTGGAGGCCGCCGCGGCGCTCGGGCTGACCACGATCAACGACGCGCGCGCGATTCGATCGGTGCGCGACAAGGCGGTGGCCGCGGTGATCGCGCGCGCCCACGGGTTGCCGATGCCGGTCACCTATTTCGCCGCGGTTCCCGAGTTGCTCTCCTCGATTCCCGCCGACCGCTACCCGCTCGTGGTCAAGCCGGCCGACGGCAGTTCCGGGCGGTCGGTGCACCTGGTGCGCACGCCCGCGGAACTGGCCCGATTGGGCGGCGAACTCGCGGGTGAGGGACCGTTGTTGGCCCAGGTGTACGTGCGCAATGCGGGCCAGGACCTGAAGGTGTACTCGATTTCGGGGGAACTGCACGCGACCGTGCGGCGCTCACCGCTGCATCCGGAGCATCGTGTCCGCGAGAGTCGGGTACCGCTGCCGAGCGGAACGGCCGCGCTCATGCACCGAATCGGCGCGGCCTTCGGGCTCGACCTGTTCGGCGTGGACATCATCGAGGGGCCGGACGGGCCGATGGTGGTGGACATCAACGACTTCCCGAGCTTCCGCTGCGTGCCGGACGGGGTGGCCCGGGTGGCCCGCGCCGTGCTCGACCTCGCGAGCGGCGGCGGCACCGGAATGAGTGCCGCGGCCGGTACGGGCGTCGGCGCGAACGGCGTCGTCCGTACGCCGCTGCGCGTCCGGCCCGCGGTCACCCCCGCCCGCGCCGGTACGACTCCGATCGTCGACGCCGCGCCGCCCGCGTACGTCGGCTGACGGGGCGCGTGCACACGTGCGGATCTGCCTTGTCACCGATCGGCCCGACCACCCTCTCCTGGCGGACGCCCGAGCCTTGCTGACACGTCGTCATGAGGTGGTCGCGCTCGATCCGGACACCGTCACCGACCGACACCCGATCACCGCCGACGTCTATCTGCTCAAGGCCCGTACCGCGAAGGCGCTCGCGTTCGCGGAGCGGGCCGAGCGGCACGGCGCCCGGGTGCTCAACTCCGCGGCGGCCACGCGGGCGTGCCAGGACCGGGTACGCATGGCCGAACTCGCCTGGGCGGCCGACCTGCCGTTCCCGGACACCACGGCGTTCGCCTCTCCCGCCGGACTGCTCGCGACCGGCCCGGCGTTCCCGCTCATGGTCAAGAGCCGGCACAGCCGCCGGCACGACCTGGTCGCCCGGGTCGACGACCCGGACGCGCTGGGCGCGCTGGCCCGGGACTGGCCCGACGAGCCGATCGTGGCCCAGGAGTTCGTCGACAACGGCGGCTGGGACCACAAACTGTGGGTGGTCGACGGCCACGTCTTCGCCGGCCTGCGTCGTACCGCGCTCGACGGCCCCGCCGAAACCAAGCCGATCGCGCCCGAGGACCTCCCCACCGGCTGGTCCACGCTCGCCCGCCGGGTCGGCATCGCCTTCGGCCTGGACGTGTACGGCGTCGACATCCTGGAGGTCGACGGCACCCCGTCGATCATCGACGTCAACGCCTTCCCCGGCATGCGCGACATGCGCGGAGCCCCGGAGGCACTGGCCCAATTGACCGAACTGACCGAACTGACCGAACTGAACGACCCGAGCGTCTCGGCCGTCTCGGCCGCACGATCGAATGGCACCGACGAAAGCGGCGAACGGGCACGTTCGGGCGGGCCGGTGCGGTCGCCGCACACCGAGTCGATCGCGTGAGCCGGACCGACGGCCGGACCGACGGCCGGACCGAGTGACGGAAGACCAGCCGGATCGACCGACGGACGACGACCGCCGCCGCACGTGACGACAGGCTCGCCCGCGGAGCCCGTCGCTCAGACCCGCTTCGGCAAGTACCGTTCCAGGCCGCTGAGCACGTGGTCGGGAGGCTCCTCGCGGAAGGTGACGGGGACGGGGCCGACGGGAACGGGAGACCGACGGGAACGAGACGGTCGGAAGCCGGACCACGGATGTGCGACGACACCGTGGTTGCCACCCGTCCTCCGCGCCTACCCCGTCTTGCGCGGTTGTCCCGGAACCACCATCGGCGCGCCCGTGACCGGGCACGGGATGACCACGCAGTCGAGTCCGAAGACGTCGCGCACCAGATCGGCGGTGACGATCTCGGCGGGCGTGCCCTGCGCGACGATCGAGCCGTCGCGCATCGCGATCAGGTGGTCCGCGTAGCGGCACGCCTGGTTGAGGTCGTGCAGCACCGCGACCACGGTGCGCTCCCGGGTGACGTTCAACTCGCGCACGAGGTCGAGCACTTCGACCTGGTGCGCGATGTCCAGGAAGGTGGTCGGCTCGTCCAGGAGCAGGATGCCGGTGCCCTGGGCGAGCGCCATCGCGATCCACACCCGCTGCCGCTGGCCGCCGGAGAGCTCGTCCACGTAGCGGTCGGCGAGTTCGACCACGTCGGTGCGCCGCATCGCGTCCGCCACCACGTCCTCGTCCTCGTCGGACCACTGCTGCCACCAGCGCTGGTACGGCTGCCGGCCGCGCGCTATCAGGTCGGCGACGGTGATGCCCTCGGGCGGTACCGGGCTCTGCGGCAACACGCCGATCCGCCGGGCGATCTCGCGGGTGGGCAGGTCGCGCAGCGCCGCGCCGTCGAGCAGCACGCTGCCCGAGACCGGCTTGAGCAGCCGGCCCAGCGAGCGCAACAGGGTCGACTTGCCGCACGCGTTCGGGCCGACCACCACGGTGACCTTCCCGGCCGGTACGTCCAGATCGAGGTCGCGCACCACGATCCGGTCCTCGTAACCGAGCGTCAGATCGCGCGCGCCGAGCTGATGGGTGGTCATGAGGCGCCTCCGGCACGGGAACGGGTCAACATCCACAACAGGTACGGGCCGCCGACGGCGGCGGTGAGCACGCCCACCGGCAACTCGGCGTCGGGGATCAGCATCCGCGCGCCGATGTCCGCGAGGACCACGATCAGCGCACCGAGCAGCGCCGAACACACCAGCGGCACCTGTGGGGTTCGGGTCAGTCGGCGGGCCAGTTGGGGCGCCACCAGGGCGACGAAGTCCACCGGACCGGCGGCCCCCGTGGCCACCGACGCGAGCAACACGCCGACCACGACCAGGCCGAGCCGGATCCGGCCGAGCCGCACGCCCAGGGCGATCGCGGTGTCGTCGTCGAAGCCGGCCGAGCGGGAGGCCCGCGCCGCCCACACGATCGCCGGGGTGAGCGCGAGCAGTACCCAGAACAGCGGCTCGGCCTGGGACCAGCCACGCCCGTTCAGGCTGCCCGACATCCACACCTTGGCCTGCTGGGCCAAGGTGATGTCGGCCTTGGTGAGCAGCAGGTTGGTAACCGAGTACAGCGCCACCGAGATGCCGACGCCGATCAGCACGAAGCGCTGCGCGTTCAGGCCCCGGCGCCAGGCCAGCACGTAGACCAGGAAGGCCGCGACGGTGCCGCCCGCGACCGCGGTGAGCGGGGTCGCGGTGGGCCCGCCGAAACCGAAGACCAGGCCGAACACCACGGCCGCCGCCGCCCCGTGCGAGACGCCGATGACATCGGGACTGGCCAGCGGGTTGCGCGCCACGGTCTGGATCAGCGCGCCGGCGATGCCGAAGGACAGCCCGACCAGCAGCCCGGCCGTCGTGCGCGGTAGCCGCAGCGTCTCGACGACGATGCTCTCGTCGACGCCGAACACCACCTCGAGCACGTCGCCGGGCGGGATGAACCGCACGCCCACGCACAGGCTGAGCAGGAAGGCGGCCGCGAGCAGCACGGCCAGCACGCTCGCGACCACCGTGGAGCGGCGGTGCAGCAGGAACGAGAAGCGCGGGCGACGGACCAGGACATGGCCGTACGGGCGGTAGCTCATCCGGACACCACCGGCTTGCGGCGCACCAGCGCGACCAGGATCGGTACGCCGATCAGCGCGGTCATCGCCCCCACCTCGACCTCGGCGGGCGGGAAGATGATCCGGCCCAGCACGTCGGCGACCAGCAACAGGATCGGCGCGAGCAGTGCCGACATGGTCAGCACCCAGCGGTGGTCGGTGCCCACCAGGGCCCGCGCGGCGTGCGGGACGGCCAACCCGACGAAGGAGATCGGGCCGGTCGCGGCCACCGCGACGCCGGTCAGCACGGTCGCGCCCAGGCCGCCGATGATCCGGATGCGATTCACCTTGTGGCCCAGCCCCTTGGCCACGTCGTCCCCCAGCGCGAGCGCGTCCAGGCCGCGCGCGACGGAGGCCATCAACAGCATGCCCGCGGCGACGAACGGCAACATCTGCCAAGCCACGTCGTCGGTGCGCCCGGACAGCGAGCCGACCAGCCAGAACCGGTACTGGTCCAGCGTGCCCTGGTCGGTGGTCAGCACCAGGGTGATCACCGCGCCGAGGGTGGCCGCCAGGGCCTGCCCGGACAGCGCGAGCTTGACCGGGGTGGCGCCGCCGCGCCCACGCGCCGCGACCGCGTACACGAGCACCCCCGTGCACAGCGCGCCGGCGAAGCCGAACCACACGTATCCGGTCAGGCTGGTCACGCCGAACACCGCGATCGCGGTCACCACGCCGGTGGCCGCGCCGGTGCTGATGCCCAGGATGCCGGGCTCGGCGATCGGGTTGCGGGTCAGCCCCTGCATGCAGGCGCCGGCGATGCCGAGCGACGCGCCGACCAGGAGCGCGACCACGGTACGCGGCACGCGCATGGAGTTGACCACGATCGCGTCCGTGGAGTCGCCGCCGTGCACGAGCGCGTCCAGGACGATGCTCGGCGCGATGGCTCGACTGCCCACGGCGAGGCTGAGCAGACAGGCGGCGGCCAGCACGAACAGGACCGAGACCAGGTAGAGGGCTCGGCGCTTGGTCGCGTGACCCCGCGTCGGGAGGACATTCACTGGAGAAGGCTAGGCTTACCTGATATGTCCGAGTGGGCCGGGGCCCGAGTTCACGCAGGGTCGCCGGACGATTTCGCCCGCCGTGCCCGCCACCCGCGCACGAGCGCGTCCGGGCCGACCGTGAACGCCGCCTCGGCGCCGACCGCCTCGCCGACGGCCCGGTTCTCCGATCCCTCGACACCTCGACCTTCGATACTTCGATACTTCGATACTTCGATACTTCGACTTTCGACTCCTCGACCGAGACGGTCGAGCGGATCCGGCCCGTGCAGTGGTGGGATCCGTATCGGCCGAGACACCCGAGCGGAACCGAATCACCTTGATCTACGGAGTGAGCACCATGACCACCACCCTGTTCCGGGGCGCCGTCCGCACCGGCACGGGCGACACCGACGCGCTCGCCGTACGCGACGGCCGGGTCGTCGCGCTCGGGGCGGCCGCGCTCGCGCTGGACGCCGACGAGGTCGTCGAACTGGGTGCGGGCCTGCTGCTGCCGGCTTTCGGTGACGGACACGCCCACCCCCTATTCGGCGGTCTCGAACACTTCGGGCCGCAGGTCAAGGGCCTGGGCAGCGTCGAGGCCATCGCCGCCGAGGTCGGGCGCTGGGCGGCCGAACACCCGGACGAGGAGTGGATCGTCGGCGCGAGTTACGACCCGACCCTGGTCCCCGACGGCGAGTTCGACGCCCGCTGGCTGGACGCGGCGGTGGCCGACCGACCCGTGGTGTTGCGGGCGTACGACTATCACACCGTGTGGTGCAACACCGAGGCGCTGCGCCGGGCCGGGGTCACCGCCGCCACCCCCGACCCTCGGCTCGGCTGGATCGTCCGTCGCCCGGACGGCTCGGCGCTGGGCACGCTGCGCGAATGGCACGCGTGCGATCTGGTGCTCGACCGGGTGCCGGGACGACCGCTGGACGAACTGGTCGACGCTTTGCGGGTGGCCGGTGCGGCGTACGCGAGCGCGGGACTGACGTGGGTTCAGGACGCCTGGGTGGAACCGGAGATGGTGCCGGCGTACGTCGAGGCGGCGCGGCGCGGTGCGTTGGCCTTCCGGGCCAATCTGGCCTTCCGCGCCGACCCGGACCGGTGGCGGGACCAGCGTGCCGAGTTCGTCGCCGCGCGGGCGTCGGTGGCGGCGGAGGGCGGGCCGTTGTTGTCCGCGCGCACGGTGAAGTTCTTCGCGGACGGCGTGATCGAGGGCGGTACCGCCGCGATGCTCGAACCCTATTGCGACGCGCCGCACAGTTGCGGGATGCCGGTATGGCCGCCGGCCGCGCTGGCCGAGGCGATCACCGCGTTCGACGCGGACGGGTTCCAGGTGCACATCCACGCGATCGGCGACGCGGGCGTACGGACCGCGCTGGACGCGATCGAGGCCGCCGCGTCGGCCAACCCGACGTGGGATCGGCGGCCGGTGATCGCACACGTGCAAATCGTCGACCCGGCCGACCTGGATCGGTTCGCACGGCTCGGGGTGATCGCCAACTTCGAGCCGCTGTGGGCCCAACTCGACCCGTTGCAGACCGAGTTGTCTCTTCCCCGGGTGGGTCCGGAGCGCGGTGATCGGCAGTATCCGATGCGCGGCCTGGTCGACTCGGGCGCACCGGTGTCGTTCGGCAGCGACTGGCCGGTGAGTTCGCATCGGCCGTTGGAGGGCATCCAAGTCGCGGTCACCCGACGGACGTTCGAGGGCACGCCGAGCCAGGGCTGGACGCCGCGCGAGCGGTTGACGGTGGATCAGGCGTTGGACGCCTACACGGGCGGGGTCGCGCATCAGGCGTTCGCGGACGACCGGCGGGTGTTGGAGGTGGGCGGTGCGGCCGATCTGGTGTGGCTGAGCGCGGATCCGCGCGTGGTCGACCCGATGGCGCTGCGGCGGATCGCGGTGCTGGGGACGTGGTTGGCGGGGGCGCGCACGCACTGAACCGATGGGCGGGGCGAGGCGAGGCGGGGGCCTCGCCCGGCGTGCGGGCCGGCCGCGCGAGAGCAATCTTCGAGCGTACCCACCGGTTGCTGGTCAACTCGGCCGAGGATGGCCACATTTGGCAGCCCTATGACCCTTACGAGTGAATCTGGAGGTGATTCGGGCTAAAGCTGACGCTTGTGCCGGAAGATCGATCTCATGAGCGCATGGGGTCGGGCGCGCCGGTGGGGGTGCGTGGTCGGGGCGGGGGCCTTGCTGGCTGCTCCGGCCGGTGTGGCGTGGGCGGGGACGGGCAGCGGGAGTGGCCACGCGCCGGGCACGAACGTGGATGTGTGTGTCTCGATCGGTCGTTCGCCCGGAGCGGTGGTCAAAGTCGATGTGACCGCGGCGACCGGGCCGCCGACCCATGGGATCGGGCTCACCGTCGACTTCCGGCTGGTGCGGGACGGCTCGTGTCGGCCGACGCCCAAACCGTCGCCGACACCCACGAAGCCCAAGCCCACACCGCCGCCCGCGACCACGCCGCCGCCGAAGCCCACGCCGGTGCGGACCACTGTGCCGCCCGAGGTGCGGTCCACGCCGGTGGCGGTCGTCGTGCCCAAGCCGACTCCGCCGCGGCCGACCCCGCCCCTCTCGAAGCCCCCCAGCCCGCCGCCCACTCCGCCGCCGACCACTCCTCCGGTGGTGACCCCGCCGCCGCTGCAACCGATCGCGGTCCGGCGGCCGGTGCTCCGGCCTCCCGCGGCGGCACCGCCGGCGCGTGGGACGTCGATCGTCACGACGACGCTGCTGATCACCGCGCCGGCGATCCTGGCCGGCGCCGCGCTCAAGCCCCGAGGGCGAGCGGGTGCGCGCGGGTCGAGCGGCGGATCCGGCTGAGTCGACTCGTTTCGCCCGAGACGGCCGGGCCGCGCCGGCCGTACCCGATTCCCGCTTGTTGCGGCGGACGCTCCCGCGTTCGTGGTGCGGACCGCCGTTTCGGCTTCCCGCCGGGCGCGGTGGGCTCCCCGGGGACTTCCACCCGCGTCCCTCGCACCACTCCACCCGGCCACATCGCACTCCTCGATCCGGAGGTCACCCATGACGCATTGGGTTGTACTGGCACTCGCGATGGTCGCGGTGTGCACGGTCGTCCTGGCGGTCGTCGTGCTCAAGCAGCGCCGGTTGCCGGACGACGACGACCCGTCGGCCACCCCGGACGTGCTCGAATACATGACGATGATGATCGGCGTCGTCTACGCGATCGTGCTCGGTCTCGCGATCGCCGGCGTGTGGGAGGGGCGGAGCGCCGCCGAGGACGAGGTCCGGCGCGAGGCGCAGGCGTTGCACGAGGTCAGTGAGCGGGTTCGGGTCTATCCGGAGCCGGTGCGTGATCGCCTGCGGGCGGATGTCGACGCCTACGTGAAGTACGTGGTCCGGAAGGAATGGGCCTATATGGCCGACCACGGCGAGTTGTCCGACCGGGGCTCGAAGTTGTTCGACACGATCCGGCACGGCGCCACCGACTACGTGCCGCAGGGCGACCAGGAAATGCAGATGTACCAACCGATCCTGGACCAGGTCGCGATCGCGGACGACGCGCGGCAGGCGCGGGGCGGACAGGCCGGCTCGTCGATGCCGGGACTGGTGTGGTTCGGCCTGATCATCGGGGCCATGGTCACCGTGGGCATGATCTTCACGCTGCAGATCCGCAGATCGGCGCCGGAGTTGATCGTGGCCGGGTTGTTCAGCGCGCTGATCGCCTTCCTGTTGTTCCTGATCTGGGATCTGGACGCCCCCTTCGGTCGAGGCATGACGGCGGCATCGGACGCGTTCGTCACGCTGTTCCCCGGCTCCGGATAGCGATCCGGGGGACGCCGGAACAGCGGTCACCGATAACGGGCCTCTGAGGCAACGAACCGACGACACCGCGCAATTGCATCGGGTCGGCGTACCCGGCCGATACCGGGACGTGCTCCCGGGCACGCCGACCTGAAACAGGTGGTACGGGGTCAGTGCACCTCCGTGCGGATGACCCGAATCGTGCCGAACAGCAGCGGCAGCACCAGCCAGATGGCCATCGTGGTGCCGACTCTGGCCCACTCGGTGCCGGTGATGCCGGTGGCGTAGAGGGGTTCCAGGACCAAACCCGGGTTGATCCAGCGGTTGGTGGACTCCATGGCGGAAACGAGGCTCGAGAGGATGCCCAACAGGCTCGGGATCATGAAATAGGCCACGATGGCGAGCGGCGCGTTCAACAACGCCGTGCCGAACGCCAGGCCGATGGTGATGCCGAGGATCGCGGCGAGCAGTGTCGACGCGATCACCGAGGGCGGTATGGACCAGGTGCCCGCGCCGCGATCGGTGATCGTGGCGACCAGGCGCCCGAGCGTCGCGCACATTAGGCCCACCACGAGCCCGATCACGCACAACACTCCTCCCGCCGCGAGCTTCGCGGCCAGCACCCGGCGGCGGTCCGGCACGAGGGCGAAGGTGGTCAGGGCCGTGCGCTGGGACCATTCGCCGGTCACCGCGAGGATGCCGATCACCGGGAAGAGCACGGCGACGCCCGCCTGGGAGGAGCTGAGGAACTCCTGCCAGGTTCGGTCCTCGCGCGGTGCGGCGGTCAGGTTCACGATCACCAGGGCCACGGCGGCGAGCCCGACCACGCCCAACAGCCATCTGCCCGCACGGGTGTCGGTCATCTTGCGCAGTTCGACCTCGGTCAGTCGGCCGAGCGTGGGGGCGGCGACGGTCATGACCCGATCTCCTGGGGCACGGAGCCGATCAGGCTCAGGAACATCTCTTCGAGTCCTTCGTGTTCGGCGGGCCGCAGGTCCACCAGAACCACCCCCGCGTGCGCGGCGGCTCGTCCGACCGCCTCGGCGGGGGCGTCCACCAGGTAGGCGCCGGCCGGGTCGGCCGGGCGATGCGGCAGCGCTGCCGCGACCAGGGCGGTGCGCAGGGCGACCGGGTCGAGGCCGACGACGCGGGTGCCGCCGGATGTGGTGAGCAGGTCGTCCTTCGCGCCGTCGGCCACGACTCGGCCCTTGGCGATCATCACGATCCGGTCGGCCACCGCCTCGATCTCGCGCAGTTGGTGCGACGACAACAGCACGGTGCCGCCCCGGTCGGCGAAGTCGCGCAGAAGCGTGCGCATTTGGTAGACGCCTTCGGGGTCGAGGCCGCTGGTGGGCTCGTCCAGGATGAGCACGGCCGGGTCGCCCAGCAGCGCCTGTGCGACGCCCAGCCGTTGGCGCATCCCGAACGAGTAGCCGCCGACGCGACGCTTGGCCGCCTGGCCGGACAGGCCGACCAGGGTCAGGAGTTCCTCGACGCGAGCCCGGTCCACGTCCAGCACACGGGCACACAGCGCCAACGTCTCGCGCCCACTGCGGCCCGCGTGCTGGGCCGCCGCGTCGAGCAGCACGCCGACGTGGCGCCCGGGATTGCCCAGTTGCCGGTAGGGCACGCCCTGGATGGTGGAGCTGCCCCGGGTGGGTGGGGTGAGGCCGCAGATCATCCGCATCGTGGTGGACTTGCCCGCTCCGTTGGGCCCGAGGAACCCGGTCACGGTGCCGGGCTCGCAGCGGAACGAGACGTCTTCGACGGCGACATGCTCCCCGTAGCGCTTGGTGAGGTGCTCGACTGTGATCATGGCTCCAGCGTGGTCGCGCCGGGTGGTCGTGCGCAGCGGCCGAGGGGCCAGGATCCGCGGCCTTGGTCTATATCCGCCGCGACCAAGGACTCGGGTGCGAGGATCGACAGTCGTGGCCGGCTCAGGAATCGGAGGCGTCGTGGACCAACAGGGCGATCTGCACCCGGTTGTTGAGGTCGAGTTTGGTCAGCAGCCGGGAGACGTACGCCTTGACGGTCGCGATGCTGATGGACAGTTCCCTGCCGATCTCGGCGTTGGTGCGGCCCTTGCCCACGAGTGCGGCCACCGCGCGTTCACCCTCGCTGAGTCGGTCGAGGGCGGCCCGGGCCCGGGTTCGGCGCGGATCGACGCCGGCTGCCGCGACGTACGACATCATCCGGCGCATCACGTCGGGTGAGAGCATCGGCTCGCCGCCCGCGACCCGGCGGATGGCCTCGATGATGTCCGGTGGCGGAGTGTGTTTGAGCAGGAAACCGCTCGCGCCCGCGCGCATCGCCTTGAGGATGTGGTCGTCGGTGTCGAAGGTGGTCATCACGATCACCTCGGGCGCCTCCGGCCTGGCCCGCAGCGTCGCGGTGGCGGCCAGTCCGTCCACCCGGGGCATCCGGATGTCCATCAGCACCACGTCCGGCCGGTGTTCGTCGACCGCGACCAGGACGTCGGCGCCGTCGGACACCTCCGCCACCACGCGCACGTCGGGCAGCCCGGAGAGCATCATCGAGAGTCCGGCGCGGACGAGGGCGTCGTCGTCGACGACCAGGACCCGTACGCAGCCGTCGGCAGTAGTCACTTGGCCAACGGTAGCCAGACCCGGAGCCGGAAGTCACCGTCACCGGTGCGACCGTGCTCGAGTCGGCCGCCGATCAGCGCCACCCGCTCGCGCAGCCCGATCAGCCCGGCTCCCGCGCCGGGGATGCCGCTGCCGGCGTGACCGCGCGGCAGCCGGTTGACCACCTCGATCGCGAGGCCGTCCTCGGGAGCGGGCGCGACCAGCACGCGTACGTGGGCGCCGGGAGCGTGCTTGCGGGCGTTGGTCAGGCCCTCCTGGACGATCCGGTAGGCGTGCCGCCCGGTGCGCCCCGACACCGTCGGCAGTTCGGCCAGGTCGAGGTGCACGGTCGCGCCCGCCTGCCGGGACTCCTCGATCAGCGCGGGCAGGTCGCCGAGCACCGGCTGCGGGCGCTCGGGTTCGTCGCCGTCGCCGTCGCCGTCTGCGTCGCCGTCAGTCTCGTCCGGATGGGCGCGCAGTACGCCGATGACCTCGCGCAGGTCCTCCAGGGCCTCGAACGCGCACTGGCGGATGACCTCGGCGGCGCGGGCCTCCTCCGGTGCCGCGCCGGCCCGGTATTCCAGGGCGCCGGCGTGGATCGCCAGCAGCGAGATCCGGTGCGCGAGCACGTCGTGCATCTCCCGGGCGAGTCGCTCGCGTTCGAGATGGCGGGCCTCCTCCACGCGCAGCCGCTGGCCCTCCTCGGCCTGCCGGGCGCGCTCGCGCCAGCTCGCGGTCAACTGCCGCTGGGATCGGATGAGCATGCCGGTGACCACGGAGGTGGTGATCAGCAGGAGCATCGCCAGGACGGAGGTCCAGTAGGCGCGCGCGGAGTCGGCGCCGACCCAGAACGTGCCCGCGATCAGCGCGACCTGGAACCCGGCGACCGAGACGCTGGTCCGCCAGGGCCGGTGGATCGCCAGGTTGAGCAGCACGACCGGGCCCGAGCCGGTGACGGCGGCCGAGAAGAAGCCGACGGTCACCCACACCACGGCGAGTCGGGTCGGCTGAGCCCGGCGGAACAGCAGCATGCCCGCGAACATGATGCCGCCGAGGACGGCCTCGACCCATACGTTCGGCGCCTTGTCGTCCTCGTGGAGCGCGGTGACGAGGATCATCGAGCCGAGCACGAAGGCGCCCAGGGCGTAACCGAGGTCGGCGGCCCATTCGCGGCGGGTCCGGGCGCGGCGGGTCGCGGCCGGCGCGGGGGGTTTCGGCTCCGGTGCCGGGTCGGTTCGGCGCGCTCGGGTCTTGATCACATCTCAGCGTAGGCAGTGGTTCGGCGGGTCCGGCAGTGGCCGGGGGTCGACGCGGGCATCGACTTTGGTCGTCGTATCGCGGCCGGGTGGCGGCCGTTCCCGGCCCGATGCGGCCATCGAGCCGGGGCCACCGGTCTCAGCCGATCTCGGAGAGGCAGTACGTGCTGCCGTAGGTCGGGACTCCGTTGCGGGTCCAGTAGCTGGAGTACGTGTAGTCCGCGCCGCTCACGTTGTCGCACGGGCGGCCGGCCATCGTGTACGGGAACACGCGCAGGACCTTGAAGTTGGCCTTGGGGTCGGAGCAGCGGACCGAGGTCAGCTCCTCCTGGCTGCTGCCGGTGGTGATGCTGCCGCTGAGGCACTCGCCCTTGTCGTACGCGGTCTTCGTGCTCTCCGGCGTCGCCGATGTCTCGGCGGTCCGCGTGCTCCGGCTCGTGGCGGACGGCGACTGGCTCGTCGTGCCGCGGGTCGAGACGGGGTACGTGGCCGGCGCCGTGCGCGGCGTGAAGGAGGTGGACGCGGAAGCCGTACCCGTGCTCGAGGTGCCGACGTGCGCCGTCTTCCTGTCGTTCCCGTCGCAGGCTCCGACCAGCAGGAACGTGGCGGACACGGCCACGATCACCGCGAATGGCGTGCGTGCGCCGAACGACCCGATCCGATCGGTCATGAGGATGCCCCTTTTCCGTACCGCGTCGTTTACCGGCGGCACCGGTAAACCATGGCGGTCCCGATTCGGCTCGGGCAACCGAAATCCGGGCAATCAAGGGGACTCCCTCAGCCCACCACCCGCCAGGCGCGTCGACCGTGCGGCGCATGCGTGGCGGAGCGGGGTCGAGAGGTCAGGAGGTGCCCGGGTCGACCGATTCGGCGGACAGTTCGGCGTTGCACGCGTTGCAGGTCCAGCGGGGGCGGAGCGGGTCGCCGCAGGTGACGTGGGTGATCCGGACGCCGGCCAGGCCGTCGGCGCTGAAGCGTTGTTCAGACCAGGCGATCAGGAAGGCGAAGGTGGGGAAGAAGTCGTGGCCCTTGGGGGTCAGCCGGTAGCCGGTGCGGCGTGCGCCCTCCTGCAGCGGTACCCGGGTCAGGATGCCCTCGTCGGTGAGTAGGCCCAATCGGGTGGTCAGGGTGTGCGGGGCGGTGTCGTGCACGAGGCGTTGGAAGTCGCCGAAGCGGTGCACGCCCAGGAACGCGGCGGCCAGGATCGCGGTGGAGGTGCGATCGGCCAGGACGGCGGCCGCGGCGATCGGGGAGTGCTCGCCGGTCGCCGCGGCCGAGCGGTGGTAGCGCCGCCTGGGATTGGTGGCCTCGGCCGGGACGGCGGGGTCACGGACCGCGGCGGTGTCGCGCGCGCTCACGCCGATCGCCCCGCACGCGCCGCAGCCGAAGATCGGATCGAAGCCGTTTCCACAGGTCAGGTGTCGGGGGCGGGCCCGGACCCGGAGCGGCGAGGTGGGTGCCCAGCGCCGGTCCCACGCGTTGATCGCCACGAACGCCGGCCACAGGTCCCGGCCCGCGTCGGTCAGCCGGTATTCCCGGCGTGGTCCGGTCGCGGCCAGTACGCCGTCGGCCAGCAGGTCGCGCAGTCGCCGGGTGAGGACCGGGTCGGAGATGGCCAGCGCCGACTTGAGGTCGCCGTATCGCACCGGACCGGCCAGTGCCGCCCGCACGATCAGCAGGTTCCACAGGTCGCCCATCACCAGCAGGCCGTGCCCCAGTGAGGTGTGGGCGGGGGTCGGGGCGGGGGCAGTCTCCATGGGCGAAGTATTCCTTCGGTCTTTCCCCCGGTCGTGGCGAGCCCTCCATACGAGTGGGAAGTGCCTGATCCGGTTACTTCCACTCTAGAAGTACTCGACGCCGCGGGTTAGCCTCCCGACATACCTGGTTCCCTGCCGGCGAGTCTCCATCGACCTCGGAGTGGCCATGAACGACGAAGCCCGCGTAGTGCTCGAGCCGGTCGAAGACGGTGAGGAGAATCCCTATCTGCTCGGCGTGTACGCGCCGGTCGTGGATGAGATTTCCGCAGACGATCTGGAAGTGATCGGTTCGATTCCGGCCGATCTCAACGGGGTGTACGTGCGCAACGGCCCGAACCGCCGGTTCCCGGCGACCGGCCGGCACCACTGGTTCGACGGCGACGGCATGGTGCACGCGGTGCACTTCGAGAACGGCCGGGCGCGGTACGCGAACCGCTGGGTGCGCACCGAGGCGTTCGAGGCGGAGAGCGGGGCCGGACGCGGGTTGTGGACGGGCGTGATGGAGGATCCCAAGGGCAATCCGTTCGGCAACGGACACGGCCTGGGCCTGAAGGACTCCGCGAACACCGACGTCACGTTCTTCGCCGGCAGGCTGCTGGCGAGTTGGTATCTGTGCGGTACGCCGCGCGCGCTGGATCCGCTGTCGCTGGCGACGCTGGGTCCCGAGACCTTCCTGGGCACCCTCACCGGCGACTTCATGGCGCATCCCAAGGTGGACGAGGCCACCGGTGAACTGTTCTGGTTCGACTACGGACCCGAACCGCCCTACCTGCGCTACGGCGTGGTGGGCGCGGACGGAAGGGTCGCGCACACCACGCACATCGACCTGCCCGGCCCGCGCCTGCCGCACGACATGGCGATCACCGAGAACCACGCGATCCTGATGGATCTGCCGCTGATCCAGGACCAGGAGGCGCGTCGACAGGGCCGGTACAAGCTGCACTTCGAGCGATCGTTGCCGTCCCGATTCGCGGTCCTGCCCCGGTACGGCGACGGTTCCCGGGTGCGCTGGTTCGAGGCCGCGCCCGGGTACATCTACCACGTCGTCAACTCCTGGGAGGAGGGCGGCGAAATCGTGTTGGACGTGTGCCGGGTCAAGGACCCGCAGCACCAGCCGAGGATCTCCCACCCGCTCGCCCGGATGCTCGCTTACCTGCGCCTGGACGCCCAACTGTGGCGCTACCGTCTCGACTTGACCACCGGACGCACCGTCGAGGGGCCGCGCGACGAGGACAACACCGAGTTCCCCTCCATCGACTCGCGGATGGTGGGCCGGCGCAACCGCTTCGCCTACAACGTGCACATCGCGCGCGAGGACACCCTGCTCTTCGACGGCATCGTGCGCTACGACCTGCACACCGGCGAACGCCAGGACCACCGCTTCGGTGCCGGGCGTTGGGGATCCGAGGCGCCGTTCGCCCCGCGCGACGGGGGCACCGGCGAGGACGACGGCTACCTGGTGTCGTTCGTGACCGACGAACGCGAGAACCGCTCGGAGGTGGTGGTTCTGGACGCCGCCGACCTGGCGGCCGGGCCGGTGTGCCGGATCCTGCTCCCGGTCCGGGTGCCGGTCGGCTTCCACGCCACCTGGGTGCGCGCCGATCAACTCGGAGGCCGGGGATGAGACTGCACACCGCCGAGCAAGCCGCGCGCTACGCGCCGTGGTGGGGCGGCCCGACCTGGGACCGGATGTTCCGCGATCGGGTGGCCGAACACCCGGACCGCACCGCGATCGTCGACCCGCCCAACCGCATCGCGTCGATGGACGGCCCGCCCAAGCGGCTGACCTGGGCCGAACTCGACTCATACGTGGATACGTTGGCCGCCGTACTGCTCGATCACGGGGTGGCGCGCGACACCGTGGTGGGCGTGCTCCTGCCCAACTCGGTCGAACTCGCCGCCGTCTACCTGGCGATCACCCGGCTCGGCGCGATCGCGACGCCGTTCCCGGTGCAGTACCGCGAGTACGAACTGACGGAGTTGGCCGGGCCGGCCGATGTCCGGGTGTTCGTCACCGCCACCCGGGCGGCCTCGTGGCCCGCGGCGCGGGTGATCGGGGGACTTCCGCTGTCCGGCACGCGTGCGGTACTGGCCTTCGGCGACGACGTCCCCGAGGGCGTAACCGCGCTCGACGCCGCGTGCGCCAAGGTCTCGACACTGGCGCTCGGTCGCTACCTGGCGGGTCTGGAGAGCGACTCCGGCGACTGTGTGACGATCTGCTGGACGTCGGGAACCGAGGCCATGCCCAAGGGGGTTCCGCGCTGCGCCGACGACTGGACGCCGATGGCGCTGGGCAGTGTCGACGCCGCCTCGCTGACCGGCGCGGACGTGCTGCTCAATCCGTTCCCGATGGTCAACATGGCGGGCATCGCCGGGATGTTCCTGCCGTGGTTGATCACCGGTGCCGTCCTGGTGCAGCACCACCCGTTCGACGCGGGCGTGTTCCTGGGCCAACTGGCCGCCGAGCGGGTCACCTACACGGTGGTGCCGCCCGCGCTGTTGGCGATGCTGTTGCGCCAGGACACCCTGCCGGACGGGGTGTTCGCGTCGCTGCGCGTGGTGGGTTCGGGATCGGCGCCGCTGACCGAGGAGATGACGGTCGGCTGGGCCGAGCGGTTCGGCATCGAGGTGATCAACTACTTCGGCTCCAACGAGGGCGCGAGCCTGGCGGCGGATCCGAGCAGCGTGCCGGACCACCGCGATCGCGCGCACTACTTCCCGCGCTTCGGCTCGCCCGACCACACCTGGTCCAACCGTGCCTCGCACGGCCTGCGCAGCCGGTTGGTGGATCCGGCCACCGAGGTCGAGATCACCGAGGTGGGTGTACCGGGGGAGCTGCGGCTCCAGGGACCGGGGGTGTTCGCCGGGTACGTCACGCGCGATCCGCGGGCGCGGCGGGAGGCGTTCGACGACGACGGCTGGTTTCGGACCGGGGACATGTTCGCGTACGCGGCCGACGCGTCGGGGGATCCGTGCCGGCTGCGCTACATCGACCGGGCCAAGGACATCGTGGTGCGCGGTGGGATGAACATCTCCGCGGCCGAGGTGGAGAACCATCTGAGCGCGCATCCGGCGGTCGCCGAGGTCGCGATCGTCGCGGTGCCCGACCCGGTGATGGGCGAACGCGCCTGCGCGGTCGTGGTGGTCGCGCCGGGCGAGCGCACACCGTCCCTGGCCGAACTGGGCGCGTTCCTGAGGGAACGTCACATCGCGGTGTACAAGCTGCCCGAGCGGCTCGAACTGGTAGAGGCACTGCCGCGCAACCCGGTCGGCAAGGTGCGCAAGGCCGAACTGCGCACGCGCTTCGTCGACTTCGGGGCCGGTCCGGCGTCGGCGGCGGGCGCCGGTTCGGCATCGGGGCCCGGCTCGTCCGCGGCTCCGGTGGAGGACCATCCGGAAGGAGCCGACTCGTGACCTTGACCCCTCTCTACATCCTCGGCGGCGCGCAGACCGACTTCGCCCGCAACTGGTCCAAGGAGGGCCTGGGCTTGGTCGACCCGATGCGTGAGGTCGTCCTGGCCGCGGCGGCGGACGCGAAGGTGGATTTGGACGCGATCGAGGTCGTGCACGTGGGCAACCTGGCGGGCGAACTGTTCGCCGGGCAGGCGCACCTGGGCGGCCTGATGGTGACCGCCGTACCCGAGTTGGCGGGCCGGCCGAGCATGCGGCACGAGGCGGCGTGCGCGTCCGGGAGTTGCGCGGTGCTCGCGGCCGGCGCCGACCTCGGGGCGGGGCACTACGACCTCGCGCTCGTGGTCGGTGTCGAGCTGATGCGCAATGTGCCCGCGGACGAGGGCGCGGCCCATCTGGGTACGGCCGCGTGGGCCGGACACGAGGCGTCGCACGCGCGGTTCCCGTGGCCGGCGCTGTTCGCCGAGATAGCCGACGCCTACGACGCCCGATACGGCCTGGACCCCGCATACCTGGGCGCGTTCGCGGCGGGCGCGTTCGCGAACGCCGCGCGCAACCCGCTCGCGCAGGCCCGGGACTGGGACTTCCCGGCGGCGGCCTTCACCGCCGACGACACGGCCAATCCGACGGTCGCCGGTCGACTGCGGCGTACCGACTGCGGCCGGATCACCGACGGCGCCGCCGCACTGGTCCTGGCCTCCCCCGCCTGGGCCGCCGAACACGGGCTCGATCCGGCGGAGTTGGCCTGCGTACGCGGCTTCGGGCATCGCACCGACACGTTGTCCCTGGCCGCCAAGCTGGATCGGGCCGAAGAGGCGGTGATGTTCCCGCACTTGGCCGGCGCGGTCGCGGACGCCTATCGGCGGGCCGGGCTGCGCGGGGCCGCCGAGGTGCACGTGGCCGAACTGCACGACTGCTTCACCATCACCGGCCTGGTGGCTCTCGAACACCTGGGCGTGTGCGGTCCGGGTCAGGCGGGTCGTCTGGTTGTCGACGGGGTGTTCGGGCCGGGCGGGCGATTGCCGGTCAATCCGGGCGGTGGACTGCTGGGTCTGGGGCATCCGGTGGGCGCGACCGGTGTGCGGATGGTGCTCGACGCGGCGCGGCAGGTGACCGGTCGGGCCGGGCCGATCCAGGTCGAGGACGCGCGTACGGCGTTGACGGTCAATGTGGGCGGTTCCTTCACGACGATCGTGACCACGGTCGTGGGCCGGGGGGCGGACGAGTGAGCGGCGAGGTGTACGTCCTCGACTCGGTGCGCACGCCGCGCGGCGGGCCGGCCGGGCTGCCCGCGCGGGCTCTGGTCGAGCACGTGCCGGCGGCGCTGGTGGCGCGTACCGGAGTGGATCCGGCGCGGGTGGACGACGTGGTGCTGGGCTGCGCGGGGCAGGTGGACGAGCAGGGCGCCAACCCGGCGCGTACGGCCGTGCTCACGCTGGGCCGGCCGGACGGCGTTCCGGGCCGGATGATCAACCGGTTCCACGCGTCCGGGATCGACGCGGTCGCCTCGGCCGCGGCGCTGGTCCGGGCCGGACAGGCCGACCTGGTGATCGCAGGTGGGGTCGAATCCTCCTCCCGGGTGCCGAGGTTCGCGGATCGCGGGCCGCTGTGGACCGACGCGGCGGGACCGGGGGCGGCCGTGGTGTTGGAGAGGATGCCGTGAGCGAGGACGTGCGACCCCACGGGCCGGGGCTGTCGGTCTCGCTCGGGTTGTGGCAGGACCGGCCGGCGGAGGAGGCGCTGACGACGGCGCGGCTGGCCGACGAACTCGGCTACGTCGAACTGTGGATCGGTGAGATGGCCACCTATGACGCGTTCGCGCTGGCCACCGCGGTGGCCGGGGGCACCGGGCGGATCCCGCTGACCGTGGGGCCGTTGGCGGTCACCGTGCGCGATCCGGCGACGATCGCGATGGGGGCGGCCTCGGTTCGGGCGCTGACCGGGCGGCGGGTGACGGTGGCGCTGGGCACCTCTTCCACGGTCGTGGTGGAGCGATGGCATGGGCGCTCGCGGGCCCGGGCGGGCATCGCGCTGGCCGAATCGGCCCGGCAGACCCGGGAGCTGCTGGACGGGGTTCGGTCGGATGGGCAGGGGGAGGTGGTCCGCTCCGACGGCTACCGGCTGCGGTTGCCGCCGCCGGGCGGGTCGGGCCTGACCGTGGCCGCGTTCGGGCCTGCGGCGATCCGGACGGCGGCGCGGTACGCGGATCGGCTGGTGTTGAACCTGGTCTCGCCGGAGACCGCGGCTGAGCTGATCGCCTCCCTGTCGCGAGCCGCGAAGGAGGCCGGGCGGCCGCGGCCCAAGGTCGCCGCGTGGGTGTGCGCGGCGGTGGGGTCGGGCGCGGTCGAGGGGGCGGAGCAACTGCGGCGCGGGCTGGTGGGGTATCTGGCCGCACCCGGGTATGGCGAGATGTTCGCGCGTGCGGGCTTCGGGGAGTTGGTCGCGTACGCGCGGACGGGGCCGCATCCGCGGGAATTGCTGGCGGCGATTCCGGAGGCGGCGGTGTCGGTGGTGGGGTTGCTGGGGTCGGTGGCGCACGCGCGCTCGCGGATCGCGGCGTATCGGGCGGCGGGGGTGGACGAGGTCGTCCTTGTGCCTTCGGCTACCGCGGGGGATCCGGGTGGCTCTGCGACGTTGTCGGCGTTGGTGGGTTGTTGACGCTGTTGTCCTCAAACGCCGGACGGGCTGGAATCGGCCCGGTCCCGCGTTGTCCTCAAACGCCGGACGGGCTGAGAGGGTCGGTTTCGGCCGAGGGGGTGGGGTGGGTCTGGTCCGGCGTTGTCCTCAAACGCCGGACGGGCTGAGGGGGGTTGGCTTGGGGTGGCGGGTTGTTCAGGGGTGGGTGGCGTCCAGGTCGGTTGCGTAGAGGGTGAGGGCTTTGCGGTAGGGGGTCAGGTGGGGGTGGGTGCTGGTGGTGGCGATGACGTGGAGGAGGGATTCGACCGCGGTCTTGGGGTCGCCGGCGTTGTAGAGGGCCATGGCCAGGAACGTGGTCAGGCCCGGGTCGTCGGGGAATTCGGTGAGGCCCCGCTGCAGGATCGCCACCGCCTTGTCGTGCGCGCCGAACGCACGGTACGTGCTGCCCAGGCCCAGGAACGCGCCCAGGCGGTCCTCGGCCGGCAGGCCGTCCCCGATCAGGGCCCATTCGTAGAACGGCACGGCCTCGCGTTCCAGGCCGAGCACGTCGTGTGCCCAGGCCGCCTGGTAGGCGACCTGCGCGTCGCCCGGATGCCGCTCGACCAGCGGTACCAGCCGCGCCCGTGCCTCCTCCACCGAGCCCGCCTCGCGCAGCGCGATCGCCTCGGCCAGGGCCGTGTCCCGTTCGTTGTCGATCATCCGGGCAGTGTTCCCTATCGGGCGGCCCGCACACGGTCGGGCTCGGGAACCACCCGAACCGGCCGCCCGGTTCGGTGCGTGGCCGGGATCGACCACGCGAGCAGCGCCGCGAGCAGGCAGCCGGTGCCCAGCATGCCGAAGCAGATCAGGTAGCCGGTCAGCTCCGGCGCCTGCGCCACGCCCGCCGCGCGCGCGGTGCCCGAGTCGACCAGCGTCGCGCTCAGGATCGCGCCGAGCACGGCCGTACCGGTTGCCCCGCCCACCGTGCGCAGTACCGCGTTCATCCCGTTGGCCACGCCGGTCATGTCCGCGGGCACGTTGTCGTTGATCAGCGCGGGCATCGCGGAGAACGCGAGCCCGAGGCCGAAGCCGAACAGCACACCGACCATCGAGAAGGCCCACCAGTGCCCGTGCAGCGGCAGCAGCAGGGCGAACGCCGCGCCGCTGAGCAGCGGTCCGAGCACCAGGGCGGGCTTGGGGCCGTAGCGATTGGTCATCCGGGCCGCCACCGGCGCCGCGGCCAGGTTGCCGATCGTGCCCGGGAGCATGATCAGGCCCGCGATCAGCACCGACTTGCCGAAGCCGTAGCCGAGCGCCGACGGCGCCTGGATGAACGGCGGGAACAGCAGCGAGGAGCCGTACATCGCCATGCCGGTGAACACCCCGGACAGGTTGGCCAGCAGTACCGGCCGGCGGGCCATCACCCGCAGGTCGACCAGGGGTTCGGGATGGTGCAGCGCCCAGGCGATCCACGCGGCGAACATCACCGCGGCCAGGATCAGACCGCCGAGCACCAGCGGGTCGCCCCACCCGGACCGGCTGCCCATGCTCACCGCGGCCAGCAGCGCGGCCAGCCACGCGGACAGGGTCAGCGCGCCGATCAGGTCGACGTGCCCCTGGCGCCGTTCGGCGGTGTCCGGCACCACCCGCCACACCATCAGCATGGACAGCGCCGCCACCAGCGCGGAGAGCCAGAACAGCAGGTGGTAGTCCCAGCGGTCGGCGATCAGGCCGGTCATCACCGAGCCGAACGTGGCGCCGACGCTGATCGTGGCGCCGATGGTGGCGATGCTGCTTGCCGAGCGCTCCTTGGGGAACTCGTCGCGCACCACGCTCAGCGCGAGCGGGACCACGCCGCCGCCCATGCCCTGGAGTACCCGGCCGGCGATCAGCATCACGTAGGACGTGGTGCACGCGGCCAGCACCGAGCCGACCGCGACCGCCGCGAGCGCGAACAGCAGGAAACGTTTGCGACCGCGCAGGTCGCCGAGCCGGCCCAGCAGCGGGGTGGCCACCGCGGCGGCGAGCAGGTTGCCGGTGAGCACCCACGCGATGGCCGAGCTGGAGACGCCGAGACGGTTCTGCAATTGCGGCAGGATCGGCGAGACCACGGTCTGCATGACCGCCATCGTGGTCGCGGCGAAGGACAGGGCGACCAGGATCATCGTCGGGCCGTGGCGCTTGGTCGGTGTGCGCGCGGCCCCCTTGGTGCCCGTGCTCATGCCGTCAGCGGCCGGTCCTCGACCCAGTCGCAGTGCAGCGTGCGGGTCTCGATGCGCCAGCCCTCGTCGGTGCGCGCGAACGTGTCGAGGTAGCGGATCGACATCACCCGGTCGCGGCGTACTCCGCACGACTCGTAGATGTGGTGCGCCATGCAGTACGTCTCGGCGTTCGCCCGATCGCCGCCCGGTTCGAAGGCGACGAGCTGATTGGCGATCAGGTGGGTGGTGGCCAGGTATCGGTCCAGGCTCGTCAGCGCCTTGGCGATCTCGGCCCGGCCGGTGCGTACCGCCGGCGGCTCGGTGGATCCGGGGTCGCGGTGGATCACCAGGCGGCCCTCGGGGGTGAACATCGAGGCGACGAGGTCGGGCCTGCGGCGATCCGCGCCGTGTGCGTAGGTCTGCGCCACATCCCGGATCTCGCTGCGATCGCGCAGTTCCCCCGAATCGTGCGGAGCGGGCGAATCCGCCTCGTCGTCGTGCATGTCCACCCTTTCAGCAGCCGTCGATCGCATGCTGACAGCAGTTGGATGACACACGCAAGTTTCTCTGACGTCGCGTCAGTTACATCTTCCGCGCAACGAACCGCACGCCCGGAACGCCCGAACCACGCGCCCGGGACGTCCGAACCGGGCGCCCGGGGCCGACCCGACCGGCCGACCCGACCGGCCGACCCGACCGGCCGACCCGACCGGGCGGCCCGGCCGGGCGGCCCGGCCGGCGCGCACGAAGTGCCCGAGTCCCGGTCGCGGCCGACCCGCGCCGCAGCCGGCCGGCTACCCCCGCGCCACGAACACCACGTCCGGTTCCCCGCGCGGCACCGGCACCTGATGCACGGTCACCTGTGCGAACCGCGCCCGCAGTCGGTCCGCGAAGGCCGGACTCGCGGTCGCGCTCCACACCGTCAGCACTCCGCCCGGCAACAACCTGGCCCGCAGCGCGGCCAGTCCCGCGTCGTCGTACAGCGACGCGTTGCCGTCGGTGACCGTCCAATCCGGCCCGTTGTCGATGTCCAGGCACACCGCGTGGAAGCGCCCGTCGGCCCCCTCGCGCAACACGCGGGTGTGCTCACCCGACCTCTCGCCCGACCAGGCCGCCGCCTCGTGGCCCGCCCGCTCCGACACCCCGTCGACAGGCGCGGTAAGAGGGGAGCGCACCCAGGCCACCAGATCCGATGTGATCACCCTCACGCGCGGATCCGCCAGCGCGTGCCCGGAGAAGGGGGCGAGCGGTCCCCGGCCCCACCGCACCACGGCGGGTTCACGTTCGATCACGGTCACTTGCCCGACCCGGGGATCGGTGAGCGCCTCGCGCAGGGTGAAGCCGACACCCAGCCCGCCGACCAGGATCCGCAGCCCTCCGGGGACACCGAGCGTCTCCAGTACGTCGTGCGCCTCGTGCGCGGCGGGCGCCTCGCGCGCGACGGGCGCCTCGCGCGCGACGGGCGCGTCACGCGCGTCGAACGCCTCCAGCGCGTGCAACGCCGTGCGTACCAGCAGCCGCTCCGACGCGCCCGCGCGCGTGTCCATCAGAAAGCAGCCGTTGCTGATGATCTCGTAGTGCTCGCCCACGCGCCGCAGGACGAGTTCGCCGTCCGCCGCCGGGACGCGTTCGATCTCGTGTGCGTCGGTGGTCGGATCGATCGTGTACATCGGTTCACTGACTCCTTGTCGCTTTATGGAGAACGGGTGTCGCCGTGTCGCCTTCTCGCCTCCCGGGCGCCTTCGCATGCCGTGTGCGGCGGATCGCGAGCACCTCATAACAGTGCCATCACGAAGCCGGGGAATTCCGATCCCGAGGGGCCGAACGGTGACACGTGTGCAGTGCTGCGCCCCACCTCGCACAGGACCGGACACGGGCTGCCGGCCAGCGGTTTTCGCCGGTTCGGTGACTCTTGCACCCTGTAGGACACCCCGTTAAGGTCCCGGCCATTGCTTCATGGCCCATTGACTGATGGCATGTCAGATCCAGTCGCAGGGACGCCTCGCAGGCGGAGCCCGGGGCAGGGCAAGCACAAGACGAGAACGACGCGAGCACAGCGCAGGAGAAGTACGTGAGAGCGCACCGGGCACATCGGCCCGGCCCGCGGAAACGAAGTGTCGGGAGGGCTGATGGCATCAACTTCCGCCGGGCGGCGTGGGACGCGCCGCCGAGCGGCGGCCGGCTTGCTGGTCGTGCCGCTCCTGTTGGCGGTCGGCTGTAGCCGCTCGGGTGACGACGCGGTGGCCAAGGGTCCGGGATCGGGGGGCTCCGGCACCGCGGGATCCCAGAACCCGAAGGCTCCCGTCGGCACCGGCGCGCCCGGTGACTTCGGCACGCTCAAGGACGTCTGCGGCAAGGGCGACGGCAAGCCGCTCACCAAGAAGGCCGACCGAGGCGTCACCGAGAAGCAGATCTCGGTCAGCGTGACCGGCGACCCCGGTGCCCCCGCACAACCGGGCCTGGGCAAAGAGTTCTTCGAGATGGCCGACGGCTTCACCAAGTGGTGCAACGGCCTCGGCGGGATCAACGGCCGCACGATCAAGCTGACCCAGCGCGACGCCGCGCTCAGCAACGTCGGCACCGTGATGACGGCGGCCTGCCAGAGCGACTTCATGGTGGTCGGCGGCGGCAACCCGTTCGACAACGACGGCGTCAAGGCGCGTACCGGGTGCAAGCTCGGCGCCTTCCCGGCCTACGTGGTCGGTGAGGAATCGGCCAAGGCCGACCTCCAGGACCTCGCGGTCGGCCTGCCGGTGTCCACCACGGTCGTGGGCGCGTACAAGGCGGTCTTCGCCGCGCACCCCGAGGTCAAGGCCAAGGTCGGCCTGCTCGGCCAGAACATGGCCTCGCTGCGGCCCTCGATGGCCCGCTACAAGGCGGGTGTGGAGGCGGCCGGCGGCACGATCGTCTACAAGGAGGACGTCCCCGTCATGCCGCCCCCCGGGCGCACGACGCTGGAGAAGATGAAGAACGCCGGGGTCGAGATGCTGATCACCACGTGGCTCGCGGTGGACTCGTCGTCGATGTTCCGCGAGATGGACGCGATGAACTGGCACCCCAAGGTCATCGTCAGCGACGCCTCGGCCTACAACCGCTACACCCTCGCCGCCGCCAAGAACTCCAAGATCCCCGACACCTACATCTACCCGACGTTCGTGCCGCAGTCGCTCGGCGACAAGAACCCGGCCGTGCAGAAGGCGCTGGAGATCCTGCACCTGGCCGAGCCGAGCAAGGACCTGGAGTTCTTCCACATGTCCGGGATCAACTCCTGGCTGCTGTGGGCGAGCGCGGTCAAGGAGTGCGGTACGGAGGTCACCACGGAGTGCGTGCTCGCCAAGGGCAAGCGCGCCAACTGGGACGCGGGCGGCCTGTTCGCGCCCGGTCCGATCGTGGAGACCAAGGACGTGCGCGCCGCCGACTGCTTCACCATGGTCAAGGCGACCGCCAAGGGCTTCGAGTACGACGCGGCGCTGACCAAGCCGAACAAGGCCGAGTTCTTCAACTGCGACCCGGCCAACGTGGTGGCCGTCGCGCCCGGTGCGCCGAGCGCGCCGCCGGCCTCGACACCGCCGACCACTCCGGGAGCCGGTACGCCGCCACCCGCCGAGACGCCCGGTGGGGGCAGCCCGCCGCCCGCCGACTCGGGCGAGCCGCCGCCGGCCGCGCCGCCGGAGGAGAACGCCTGAGTCGCCCGCACACCCGAGCGACACCGCACCACCCGCGACACCGCACCACGGCACCACCCGCACCACGGCACAACCCGCGACACCGCGGCAACCGGCAATCGCACGACCCGCACCACCGCTGCACCCGTCGGCCGCTCACTCCGGTCGGTCCGACCCAGCGACACCCGTCGCCCTCTCGCCCCGCACCGGGCGGGAGGGCGGCCCAGCGGCCCTGACGACCTGTCAGGAGCCGTGCCGCACCAGTCTCCGAGACCGATCGCCCCGCGACACGGCCCGGCCCGAACGGAGGGCGCGTGCACGAGTTCATCATCCTCACCATCAGCGGCCTGGTCACCGGCGGCATCTATGCCATCACCGCCGGCGGCCTGACCCTGACCTACACCACCACGGGCATCTTCAACTTCGCCCACGGTGTCACCGGCGCGCTCGCCGCCTTCACCTACTGGCAGTTGCACTTCGACTGGGGCTGGCCGATCTGGCTGTCCATCGTCGTGGTGCTGGGCATCCTGGCCCCGGCGTTCGGGGTCTTCCTGCACTTCGCCATCATGCGACGGCTGGAGGGCACGTCGGAGACGACGCGCCTGATGGTCACCGTCGCGGTGCTGCTGAGCCTGCTCGCCGCGGTGATGTG
This sequence comes from Embleya sp. NPDC001921, assembly GCF_053594475.1. Classification (NCBI taxonomy): domain Bacteria; kingdom Bacillati; phylum Actinomycetota; class Actinomycetes; order Kitasatosporales; family Streptomycetaceae; genus Embleya; species Embleya sp. NPDC001921. The sequence continues at coordinate 48,191 of NZ_JBSFEO010000037.1, read as the reverse complement.
GATCTGGGATCCGCAGACCCCGCGCAACGTGGTCAACTTCTTCCCCGGCGAGTCCGTGGACATCGGCGGCACGCGCGTGTCCTACCACGACCTGATCACCCTGGCCGTGGCGCTGATCGTGGCGATCGGCCTGTGGGTGCTGCTGCGCTCGACCCGCGCGGGTGTGGCCATGCGCGCCACCGTCGACGACCGCAACCTCGCCGTGCTCAACGGCTCGCGACCCGAGGTGCCCGGCATGCTGGCCTGGGCGACCGGCACCATGCTGGCCGCGGTGGCCGGCATCCTGATCGCGCCCAAGCTCTCCTTCGCCGCGCTGCCGCTGACCCTGCTGATCGTCAACGCCTACGCCGCGGCGGTGATCGGCCGGCTCAAGAGCCTGCCGTGGACCTTCGTCGGCGCGATGATCATCGGGTTGGTCACCGAGTACGGCAAGGGCTACCTCACCGAGACCAGGTTCCCCACCGCGGGCCCCTACCTGTCCGGCCTCACCGACTCGATGCCGGTGCTGGTGCTGTTCGTGGCGATCCTGCTGCTGCCCACCTCCCGGCTGCGCGGCCACGCCTCCTCCCGCACCCGCGAGATCGCGCACCGCCCGACCTGGACCGGCTCGCTCGTCTTCGCCGGCCTGGTGATCGCGGGCGCGGTGGTCGCGGCCAACACCCTCGGCGCCGCCGACCTGTTCGCCAGCACCAAGATGTGGGGCTTCGCGATCATCGGCCTGTCGGTGATCCCGCTGGTCGGCTATGCCGGGAAGATGTCGCTGGCCCAACTGGGCTTCGCGGGCATCGGCGCGATCTGCGTGTCGCACCTCGGCTCCGGCGGCAACCCGCTGGGCCTGCTGTGGGCCGCGCTGATCTGCGCGGGCATCGGCGTGCTGGTCGCGCTGCCCGCACTGCGCCTGTCCGGGATCTACCTGGCCCTGGCCACCGCCGCGTTCGCGGTCATGCTGGACCGCTGGATCTTCCAACTGCCCGCGTTCACCTGGGGCGACACGAAGATCGACCTGTTCAACAGCGGCACGCTCAACTTCGAGCGCTTCGACTGGCCGGGCATCGACATCTCCTCCGACCGGGCCTACTTCATCTTCGGCGCGGTCTTCTTCGCGCTGTCCTCGCTGGTGGTGGTGTGGATCCGGCGCGGCGAGTTCGGCCGCAGGCTGCTGGCGATGAAGGACAGCCCGGCGGCGTGCGCGACGATCGGGATGAACCACAAGCTGACCACGCTCACCGTCTTCGGCCTGTCCGCCGCGATGGCGGGCGTCGGCGGCGGGATCATGGGCGGCGCGCTGGGCACCCTGTCCCCGGTCAACTTCGACTTCACCGCCGGGCTCTCGGTGCTGATGCTGATGGTGATCGCCGGTCTGACCTCGCCGGGCGCGGCGCTGTTCGCGGGCATCTTCCTGGGCACCCCGCTGATGACCAACCTCTTCCCCGACTACGCCCAGCTCACCACGATCCTGATCGGCCTCAACGGCATCGCGCTGGGCAAGAACCCGAACGGCTTCATCGCCGCCAAGATTCGCCCGGAATGGGAGCCCGCACTGCGCCGGCCGGTCATCCTGGCGGCCAGCGCCGCGGCGCAACTGGCGCTGGTCGTACTGCGGTTCACCGACGTGATCGGGAACTGGGTCTTCGTCATCGGGATCCTGCTCGCGGTGGTCGGCATCCCCGCCGCGGTCAAGGCCGAACTGATGCTCGAGGCATCGCGCGCCGAACAGGAGCTGCCGCCGGGCCTGTCCGAGCAGCCCGAGGGACTGGGCCTGAACGGCGCCCGGTTCAAGGCCGCCGACATCGAGGCCCTGGACAAGTTGATCGCGATGCCCTCGCTGCCGACGGTCGCGATGGCCGACACACCGTCACCCACCCTGCCTGGAGCGCGTCATGGGGCTTGAGGTCGAGGGCGTCACGGTCCGCTTCGGCGGCCACACCGCCTTGAACAACGTCAACATCTGGGCCCACGAGGGCAAGGTCACCGGCCTGATCGGACCCAACGGCGCGGGCAAGACCACGATCTTCAACGTGATCACCGGTCTCCAGCCACCGTCGTCGGGCCGGGTCAGGATGGACGGGCGCGACGTCAGCAGGCTCGCGCCCTACCGCCGGGCCCGCCTGGGGATGGCCCGTACCTTCCAACGCCTGGAGCTGTTCGGCTCGTTGACGGTCCGGGAGAACATCCAGGTCGCCGCCGCGCAGTACCGCCGGCTGCACCGGGGCACCAAGGAGACCCCGCAGGACACCTCCGCGCGTCTGCTGCACCGCCTGAACCTGACCGAGATCGCGCATGTGCGTGCCGACCAACTGCCCACCGGGCAGGGCCGCGTGGTCGAACTCGCGCGTTCGCTGGCGTCCCGGCCCAAGATCCTGCTCCTGGACGAGCCCGCCTCCGGCCAGGACGACGAGGAGACCCGGGGCTTCGGACAGCTGTTGCGCGAGATCGCCGACGACGGGGTCGCGGTGCTGCTGGTCGAGCACGACATGGATCTGGTGATGAACACCTGCGACGAGTTGCACGTGCTTGACTTCGGCAAAAAAATCGCCAACGGTACGTGCGACGAGATCCGCGCCAACACCGCCGTACAGGCGGCATACCTGGGCACCGCCGACGCCGCGGAGGCCGCCGAAGTCCTGCAGGAGACCGTATGACGCTGAACGTGGCCGACGCGCCGCCGGCCGGCCCGCGCGGCATCCCGCCACTGCTCGAACTGCGCGGCATCAGCGCCGCGTACGAGCAGGTCGAGGTGCTGCACAAGGTGGACCTCGCGGTGCCCACCGGCAAGGTGATGGCGGTCCTGGGGCCCAACGGCGCCGGCAAGACCACGATGCTCAAGGTGATCACCGGGCTGCACGAGCCCACCGGCGGGGACATCTACCTCGCCGGGCGGTGCGTCACCGGGGCAGCGCCCGTGGACCTGGCCCGGATCGGCCTGTGCAGCATCCCGGAAGGCCGCGGCGTCTTCCCCAATCTCACCGTGTCCGAGAACCTGTGGATGGCGACCTACCGAGGGGTCTCCCGCAAGGAGATCGAGGAGAAGGTCTTCCCGATCTTCCCCCGCCTCGAACAGCGCCGGACCCAGGCCGCGGGCACGATGTCGGGCGGCGAACAGCAGATGCTGGCCGTCGCCCGGGCGATCGCCACCAACCCGGCCATCATCCTGCTCGACGAGCTCTCGATGGGCCTCGCGCCCCTCGTCGTCGATCAGCTGTACGACGTGGTCGGCAAGATCGCCGAGACCGGTGTCACCGTGCTCCTGGTCGAGCAGTTCGCGCGCACGGCCCTGGCCGTCGCCGACCTCGCCGCGGTCATGAGCGGTGGCCGGATCCTTCAGGTCGGCACCCCGGACGAGATCGCCGGCGACCTGCACAGCGCGTACCTGGGCGGCTGAGCGCACATGGCCGTCGGGTACGTACCAACCTCACGGCGACCCACGAGGTGAGCACTTTATGAGTATGAACAGCGTGAACGCCGACGGGCACCCCGCACCCGCGAGGCCCGGCGGCGAGCCGCCGACGGTTCCGCAGGGGGTGCCGACGGCCGGACCACCACCGGCGTTCGCCCCGCGTCACGCGGCGATCCCGGCGGCCACTCAGGATCGGACCCGGCAGTTCACCGCCGACGTCGGCGCCCTCAAACTGCGCGCGCCCAAGACCATGCTCGACACCCAGTTGATGTGGCTGGGCGTCGGTCTCATGGTGCTCGGGATCGGCATGGGCATCGGCGCCTACTTCATGTCGCACGGCACGACGCTGATCCTGACCCAGAACGACGCGATCACGTTGGGTCTCGCGGCGATCCCGGTCTCGCTCCTCGGGTTCGCCCTCTTCATCCGCTATTCGTTGTCCACGTACCTGCGGTTCTGGCTGGCCCGGCTGATCGCCGCCCAGCAGACGCCGCAGGCCGCCCCGGCGGTCGCGGGGCCGGGCGCGGACGCCACGGCGGTGCTGCCCGCCACCCCGGCGGGGCACTGAGCGACATTCGGGGGCGAGGACTCCTCAACGGGCCGCGCGCGGTGTCATCCTGAACGGGACGGACGCCGCGCGCAGCACCCGTGGAGGGCAGCGAGGACATGAGCGACAACCCGCAACCGGCGGACCCCGGTCCGACCGACACCCCCGCCCGGGACGGAAAGCGCCTCCGGCTGGTCACGGTGGTGTGGGCCGTGCTGATGGCGGTCGCGGTCGTGATGATCATCCTGATGCTGCGCAGTTGAGCCGTTTCGCACTGCGCGCTCGTGACCCGGCCGTGGCCGGCCTCCGCACGGAGGCCGGCCACGGCCGCGTCGGGGCTCGTTCAGATCGCGGGCGGCAGGTCCACCAGCGTGCCCAGCGCGGCCCGATGCCGGTCCGAGGTGCCCAGCAGCAGCGAGGAGGCCATCGCCCGCTTGAGGTACAGGTGCGCCGGGTGCTCCCAGGTGAAGCCGATCCCGCCGTGCATCTGCACACACTCCTCCGCGGCGCGCACCGCGACGTCGCCGCAGTACGCCTTGGCCAGTGCGGTGGCCACCGCCGCGTCCGCCGAGTCCTCGGCCAGACACGCCGCCGCGTAGCGCGCCGCGGCCCGGGCCGCGGCGATGTCCGACCACAGATCGGCCGCGCGGTGCCGCAACGCCTGGAAGGAGCCGATCGGCCGGCCGAACTGGTGCCGGACCTTCAGGTACGCCACCGCCTCGGCCAACGCCTGCTCGGCCACCCCCAGTTGCTCCGACGCCAGCAGCGCCGCGCCGTACCGCAGCGCGTGCCCGAACGCCGCCTCGGCGTGCTCGGGCCCGGCCAGCACCCGGCCGCGCACCTGATCCAACGTCAACTCGCCCACCGGGCGCGTCGGGTCCAGCGAGGTCACCGCGCGCCGGGACAGGTTCGCCGCGTCGCCCGCCACCAGGGCCAGGTGCGGCTCGCCGGCCACGATCACCGGGACCACCAACAACTCGGCCCGATCCGCGGCCAACACCCCGGTCACCGCACCGGTCAGCGACAACCCCGACCCCTCCGGCGCACCGGTCACCGACAGCGGGAAGGCGGCCCCCGGCCAGGTGCTCGCGGTCACCGCGAGCGTGCCGGTGCGCGTGCCGTCCGCGAGCACGCGCAGCGCGCCGTCGCGTGCCTCGCCGGCCGGGCAGGCCAGCAGTGCCGAGCAGGCCAGCACCGCGCCGGCCAGGAACGGCACCGGCGCCACCGCGCGACCCAACTCCTCCAGCGCCACCGCGACCTCCCGAGGCCCCGCGCCGGCCCCGCCGAACTCCTCCGGGATCAGCAGCCCGGCCAGGCCCAACTCGGCCGCGACCGCCTTCCACAGCCCGTCGTCGTACGGCTCGTCGGTGTCGATCCGGGCCAGCACGTCGTGCCACCCGCAGCGGTCCCGCAACAGCGCGCGCAAGCTCGCGCGCAGATCCTCCTCGACCTCGCCGTACAGCAGCGACGGCATGCCGGACTCGTTCACCGGGGCATCTCCTTCCACGGCACCCCGGTGTCCGTGCGCGGCTCGCGCGGCAGGTCCAGGATCCGGTCGGCGATCACGTTGCGCAGCACCTCGGACGTGCCGCCCTCGATCGAATTGCCCTTGGCCCGCAGGTAGTAGTAGCCCGGCGCACGCGCGCCGAGCGTGGCCTGGCCCAACTCGCTGCGGCGCATCGCCCAGTCGTCGTAGCCGAGCCCCTCCTCGCCGGTCAGCTCCAGCCACAACCGGGTCACGTCCTGGTTCAGCCGGGCGTAGGCGATCTTGGCCGCCGACCCCTCGGGGCCGGGCGCGCCGGCCGCCAACTGCTGGCGGATGCGTTCGTTGCCCAGCCGGGCCACCTCGCACTCCACCCAGGCCCGCAGCAGCCGGTCGTGCAGTCCGGGCGTACGCAGCTCCGGCCGATCCCGCCACATCCGCGCGACCGCGCCGATCGCGTCGGCTTCGCGCGGGACGGCCGCGCCGCCGATGGCCACCCGCTCGTTCATCAGCGTCGTGTTCGACACCGTCCAGCCCTGGCCCACCTCGCCCGCCCGGTGCGCGTCCGGGATCCGCACGTCGGTCAGGAAAACCTCGTTGAACTCGGCCTGCCCGGTGGCCTGGCGCAGCGGACGCACCTCGACCCCCGGCGACGTCATGTCCAGGAAGAAGTAGGTCAACCCCTGGTGCTTGGGCAGGTCCGGATCGGTCCGGGCGAGCAGCATCGCCCAGCGCGCCTTGTGCGCGAGCGAGGTCCACACCTTTTGACCGTTGACGATCCAGTCGCCGTCACCCTCGCGCACCGCCCGGGTGGCCAGACCCGCCAGGTCCGAGCCCGCGCCGGGTTCGCTGAAGAGCTGGCACCAGATCTCCTCACCGGTCCACAGCGGGCGCAACAACCGGGCCCGCATCTTCGGGCCGGCGTGCGCGACGATGGTGGGCGCGCCCATCCCCAGGCCGATCGGATTGCGATATCCGCCGGCCGCCTTCGCGCCCGCCGTGGTCAACGCGCTCTCGAGCACCTGCTGCAACGCCCGCGAGGCACCGAGGCCGCCGCAGCCGATCGGGAAGTGCACCCAGGCCAGGCCCGCGTCGAAGCGATGGCCCAGGAACTCGGTCGAGGACATCGTGGTCGGATCGTGTGCCGCGACCAGTTCGGCCACTCTGCGGCGCACCTGCGCCGCGTCGACGGCACCGGCACCCGGTCCGCCGCCGGCAGGGTCGTCCGGTTCTCGGTCGCTCACGCCGTCCCGCTCTCCCACAACCGGTGCCTCCGTCCGTCGTCATGACGCCCTGTTCATCGACACCGACGCACCGTCGACAACCGGGCCACCTGGATGCTAGGCGCTGAACTCACCGGTAGGAAGCCCGCGCCCGGGCCCCCAAGCGATGCGCCCAGGCGATATGTTCGTCTCCCCGTGTGATCGAGCCACCCGCACGGACTTCAGCCGGGACCTTCCGGGATGCCGCGCGTCGCAGGGGGTGCTGTACCAGTCATGACCGCCGAAGAACTCGAGGCGGGTCTCGCCGCCGAACTCGCCGCGGACGGGGAGTCGGTCACCGAAGCACTGGACAAGTGGTCGGTGCGCACCCCGACGCGGGTCTTCATCCACTACGGCGAACACGGCCTGGACCTGAGCTACGCCGAGGCCAAGCGGGCCACCGACACGATCGCCGGCAACCTGGCCCGGGCGGGTATCCGGCGCGGCGACCGGGTGGCGGTGCACTGCCGCAGCGCGTACGCCGCCGCGCTGTGGATGTTCGGCATCTGGAAGGCCGGCGCGGTGTACTGCCCGCTGGACGCGGACGCGATCGGCGACCTGCTGGTCGAGCAACTGGAGGCCACCCAGCCGCTGCTGGTGGTCACCGAACGCGCGCTGGTGCACACGCTGGAGACGGTACGGCCGCATCTGAACCGGTTGCCGAGGCTGACCGTGCACGACGCGGTGGGGCCCAGGCCGCCGCACGGCTATCCCGAGATCGCCTACGCCAACTTCCTGGCCCGCGCGGTGCCGCCAGCGGTGACGATCGACCCGGGCGACATCGGGATGATCGTGCACACCGCCGGGGTGACCGGGCGGCCCAAGGCCGCCGTGCTGGCGCACCGTTGGCTGAACTCGTACACGCTGCTGCTGCGCCGGCTCACCACGCCGGAGGACGTGGTGCACGTGGACCTGCCGCTGCATTCGATCCAGGGCGCGTTCGCGGGACTGGCCCGGGCCGCGTGGGCGGGTGCCGGCGTGTCGCTGTGGGATCGCTTCCATCCGGTCGACTACTGGCGTCGCGTGGCGTCGGCGGGGGCCACGAGCGCGGTGCTCACCGAGACGATGGTGGGCTGGCTCGCCGGTGCGCCGGAGCGGCGCGGCGAGCGGAACAACCCGCTGAGCACGGTGCTGATGCAGCCGCTGCCGCCGACCCATCACACGTTCGCGCGCCGGTTCGGGATCGACACCGTGGTGGCCGGCTACGGGCAGGTCGAGACGGGCCTGCCGATCGCGGCGGTACTGGTCGGGTCGGATCCGGGCGAGGGCACCCCGGCGCCGCTGCGGCGCGGGCAGGCGCCGGCGGCGGTGGCGAAGGTGTGTGCCCGATTGGGCGTACCGGTGATCGACGGGGCGCGGATCGTGCGCAAGGGCTGTCTGGGCGCGCCGTTGCCGTTCGCCCGGGTGGCGGTCCTGGACGAGCACGACCGCCCGGTGCCGCGCGGCGTGGTCGGCCACCTCGCGGTCCGCCCGCATCTGTCGGGCCTGATGGTGCAGGAGTACGTGGACGATCCGCTGAGCATCGCGGAGGCCACCCGCAACCTGTGGTTCCACACCGGCGACGCGGCGGTGCTCGACGAGGAGGACGGGCTGCTGCACTTCGTCGACCGGGTCGTGGACCGGATCCGGATCCGCGGCGAGAACGTGTCGGCGTACCACATCGAGGACCTGATCAACCAGCATCCCGACATCGCGGTGGGCGCGGTGTTCGGGGTGCCCGCCGACCGGGACGACGAGGACGAGGTGGTCCTGTACGCCGAACCCGAGCCGGGCCGTCCGCTCGACCCGGACGAGCTACGCGCCTGGTGCGCGCAGTCGTTGCCCGCGTACATGCGGCCGGCGCACGTGCGCATCGTCGCGCGGATGCCGCGGACGCCGAACGGGCGGGTGGAGAAGTATCGGCTGCGCCGGCACTTCCTGGGTCTGGCCGATCGTCCGGGCCCGGCGGTGCGCGGTGTTCCGGTGCCGGCGGCGACGCCGATGCCCGCGGCGCGGCCGGCGCTCGCCCCCGCGCTGTCCCCGGTGCGGTCCGCGCTGCCGCCGTCGTTGCCGCCGGGGACGCGGCGCTGACCTCGTTCGCCGCAGCCGCGCATGCGGATAGCTGATCGTGCGGATATGTCGCTTTCCAGCGGGAAGGCGTACCACGCACGCGACTCCGCGGGCGTGGGCAGATCCGAGGAGCGGCACCCATGGACAGCACGAAGGGCGTCACGGGACCGACCGCCGAATCCGGTGCGGGGCGGCATCGGCGCAGCGGCAAGGGATTCGGGTTCGGCCTGCTGGTCGTGCTCGGCACGGTGTTGGTGCTCGGCGGGATCGTCGGTCTGGTCTACACGGGCGTGGCCACGTTGACCACGATGGTGTTGTTCGGCTGGCTGCTGCTGATCGGCGGCGTGGTCGGGTTCGTACAGGCCATCCAGGCGCGCAAGGAGAACGCGTTCTGGCTCGTGGTCGCGGTCTCCGCGCTCAACATCGCGGCGGGCGTGGTGTTGTTGCGCCGGCCCGAGGTGGCGGCCGAGGCGCTCACCCTGTTCGTAGCCCTGTTGCTGCTGGGCGCGGGCATGTTCCGCATCGTGGGCGGCGTGGCGAGCATGTCCGCCAAGATGATCTGGACCGTCCTGGTCGGCGTGGTCGACCTGGTCCTGGGTCTGCTGGTGCTGGCCGAATGGCCGAGCAGCAGCCGCTACGCGATCGGTACGTTCATCTCGCTGGCCCTGCTCTTCGACGGACTGAGCCTGGTCAGCCTCGGCCTGACGGGCCGTCGGATCGTCGGCATGGTCCGCGAGGCGGAGGTCCCGGACGCGGCGCCGCCCGCGGCGGACGAGGTCTCGCACGACCCGGCCTCCGCCGAGTGGAAGGCCGAGCGGGACGGGACCAGGGAAGGCACCTTCAAGGGCCCGGACACGATGACGAAACGACGCGACGACGAGGTGTAGTTCAAACGACCGCGAACGCCGGACGGGCTGCAAGCAGCCCGTCCGGCGTTCGCGGTCACTTCGCCGTCCGCGTCGGCGGCCGGCGAAGAGGCGGTCCTACCTCGCCTCGGCCCGCGCCGCGGGCGTGCGCCGGCTCATCAGCAGCGCCGGCACGAACGCCAGCGCCATGAAGCTCACGGCCCACCAGTACGTCCCCTGGAAGGCGTCCGCCAACCGCGGCCCGATCTCGGCGATCACCGCCGGCGACAACGCGTGCAACTCGCCGAGCCCACCGGCCCCCTGCCCGGCGGGCAGGCCGTCCCGCATCGCGCCGGCCAGCAGCACCGACATCAGCGCCCCGCCGACCGCCGCCGAGACCTGCTGGATGATGGTCAAGGTGGTACCCGCGACCGCGACCTGCTCGTGCGACATGGCGCGCAGCGCGGAGGCGGTGGTCGGCATCAGCGTCATGCCGACCCCGACGCCCATCACCGACAGGCAGGACATCAGCACCCAGTACGGGGTGTCCGCGGCGACCTGCGTGGTGAAGGCGAGGAACCCGGAGGCGGCGACCACGATGCCGACCAGCACGATCCGTCCCGGCGCGACCCGGTCACTGAGCCTGCTGGCGACCTGCATCGACAGCGCGGTGGCCAGTGCCTGCGGTGCGCCCAACAGGCCGGAGGCGGTGGCGCTCTCGCCGCGCACCAGTTGGTAGTACAGCGGGGCCAGCATCATCGAGCCGAAGTACGCGCAGACGAACAGCACCATGGTGCCCGCTGCGGCCACGAACGGGCGGCTGCGGAACAGTCGCAGGTCGATCAGCGCGTGCTCGATCCGCAGCGCCCGGACCACGAAGCCGACCACCAGGAGCGCGCCGAGCACGGCCGGCACCAGCACCCCGACGGAGCCGAAGTCGCCCTTGTCGCCGCCGGTGGCCAGGCCGTAGACGAGCAGCGCCAGACCGGGGGAGAGCATCAGCAGCCCGGGCACGTCCAGCGGCCTGGTCGGCTGCGGGGTGTCCCGGGGGAAGACCTTGGCGGCCAGGCCCAGGGCGATCGCGCCGATCGGCACGTTGATGAAGAAGATCCAGCGCCACGACACGTCGTCCACGAGCCACCCGCCCAGGATCGGGCCGGCCAGCGGGCCGATCAGGATCGGGATGCCCAGGATGGCCATCGTGCGGCCCATCCGGGCGGGATCCGAGGCCCGGGCCAGGATGGTCATCCCGACCGGCATGATCAGGCCGCCGCCGAGCCCCTGGAGGACCCGGAAGGCGATCAGCGACTCGGCCGACCAGGCCAGTCCGGCCAGCACGGATCCGGCCGCGAAGGTGCCGATCGAGAACATGTACAGGCGTTTGGTGCCGAATCGGCCCATCGCCCACGCGGCCACCGGGATGACCGTGGCCAGGGCCAGCGTGTATCCCGTCGCCACCCATTGGATGGTGGCGAGCGGGGCGTCGAAGTCCTGGGCGAGGTGGTTGAGCGCGACGTTGACGACGGTGACGTCGAGGACGGACATCACCGAGCCGAGGACGACCACGAGGGCGATCGCCGCGATGCTGCGGGAAGGGGCGGGGGCGTCGGCCGCGGGCGTACTCGCGGTCGGGGCGGTGGTCGTTGCCATCACGGGCTCCTGGCGTTCGGCGGGGGAATGGCGGCGGCTTCCCGGACGGCTCTCAGACGCCGTACGGGCGGCGCGCGCGCATCGACCGGGAGGCGTCGGTCCACCACGCGAGCTGATCGAGCATCACCTTGGCCGCGGCGTCGGTGCCCGCGACGTCCACCGGCTGCCCGTCCGCGTCGAACTTCTCCCAGGCCATCGGGAACGCCAGCCCGTCCCGGGTGGTGACCATGTGCTGCTCCGCGAAGACCAGGCGCAGTTGCTCGACGGCGCGCAGGCCGCCGGAGATGCCGCCGTAGGACACGAAGCCGACCGGCTTGCCCTGCCACTCGCCGCGGAACAGGTCGATCATGTTCTTGAGTCCGGCCGGGAAGCTGTGGTTGTACTCGGGCGTGACCACCACGAACGCGTCGGCGGCGTCGAGCCGGGAACCGACCGCGGTGACCACGGCGGCGGGCTCGCTGCCCATCGGGGCCCACACGTCCGGCAGCCGGTCGTGCGCCAGGTCGATGATGTCCACCTCGAAGTCCCCGTGCTGCTCGGCCTTGGCGGCGAACCAGTTGGACACGACCGGAGCGAAGCGACCCTCGCGGGTGCTCCCGACGATGACGGCCAGGCGGAAGGTGTTCGTGGCGGTGGTGGTCTGCGTGTCGGTGCTCATGAGGTCCCCCAAGAAGACGAAGAGAAGTGCGAACGAGTGCGGTGCGGGCCCGGAGGCGATTCCGTCCGAGCGCCTGGTGAAGACGTTAGAAGTTGAAGTCAACTTCAGGTCAAGCCCGGCTTCGCACTTCTTTTCCCGAGCCATCGCCCGGACCCGCCCCGGGGGTTGCCGAACCCGAGCGGAAATCGCTCAAGCGCGCTTCGCGCCCGTCGCGGTCGGGGACGCCTCGCCCGGGCCGCCGAGGGTGGTCAGGGCGGCGATGGTGGCCAGGGCCACGGCCCCGGCGCACACCATGACCGTCGAGGGGGAGGAGGCGTCGACGACGGCGCCGCCGGCGAGCGCGCCGGTGGCCAGGGTGAGCTGGAACGACGACGTGAACACGACCGTGGCGGCCTCCTGGGCGTGCGGCGCGGAGCGGGCGAACCAGGTCTGCGAGCAGGCCGGGACGGCGCCGTATGCCAAGCCCCAGACCACGAGCAGGCCGATCGCGCCCGCGTCTTGCCGGCCGAGCAGCGGGAACAGCAGGGTGGCGAGGGCGATCAGCGCCGCGCACGTGACGAAGGTCGCGCGCAGGCCGCGGACCATCGTCACGCCCGCGACGAAGTTGCCGACGATGCCGGCCACGCCGAAGGCCAGCAGGTAGACACCGATCAGCTCCCGGTCCGCCCGGGTGACCTGCTCCAGGAACGGCGTCACGTACGTGTAGGCGCCGAAGTGCGCGATCACGATCAGGCACGTCGCGGCGAGGCCGATCCGGATGCCGCCGCCGCGCAGCAGACCGCACAACACCCGGGCCCGGGTGACCTCGAGCGCGGGCAGCGGCGGCAACAGTACGGCCAGCGCGATCGCCACGCCGAGCGCGAGCACGCCCATGACCACGAACGAGGCGCGCCAGCCGATGTGTTCGCCGAGCTGCGTACCGGCCGGCAGGCCCAGCACGGAGCCGGCCGGAACGGCCGCGAAGATCACCGCGGTTGCCGTACCCACCAGCTCCGCACGCACGAGCCGAGGCGCCAACCCGGCCCCGATCGACCAGAATCCGCCGATGGTGACCCCCACCAGGGCCCGCGCCACCAGCACCACCCAGAACGCGGGCGCGATGGCCGCGAGGAAGTTCGCCGCCGCCAACAACACGATCAGCGCGACCAGCATCGTGCGTCGATCCAGCCGCCCGGTGGACACCGTCACCACCGGCGCACAGACCGCCGCCAACAGGCCCGGCACGACCATCAGCCACCCCGCCGTGCCGTCCGAGACGCCGAAGTCGTCCCCGATCGGCGTCAACAACCCGATCGGCAGAATCTCGGTCGTCACGATCGCGAAGATGCCGACCGACAGACACACCACGCCCGGCCAGTACCGGGGCGACTCCCGGCGGGCCGATCCGGGTGCGTCGGCGGTGTGCGAGTCGGCTCCGGCAATGGCGGACATGACGTCCCTTTCGGCAGGGCGGGGAGGGGGTCCCCGACAACGGGGAGTCCCAGTACAACCGCGCCCGCCGCCCCGGGTCTGGCGGTATCCCGCCCTCAACGTCACCGACCCGGCGCCCCCGACCCGCCAACCGAAGGGGCTTCGCTGTGGGCGAACAGGGATCGGGAGGGCGGGGGAACAAAGAGGGGCTCTTGTTTCTTGAGTCAGTGCAGCGCAACTTTTTCGACTGTGGCTACCTGAGGGGCATGACATGAGCGAGACCATCGGGACCCTGACCCTGCCGGTTCTTCCGCTGGACGACGTGGTCGTCCTCCCCGGCATGGTGGTCCCGCTCGAACTCGACGACGCGGAGACCCGTGCCGCCGTGGATGCCGCGCGGGCGGCCGCGGGGCGGTCCGCCGGACCCGGCATCCGTAGTGAGAGCAAGGCACGGGTGCTGCTTGTTCCGCGTGACGACGGGCAATACCCCGCGGTGGGCACGCTCGGGGTGATCGAGCAGGTCGGCCGGCTGCCCGGGGGTGAGTCGGTCGTGGTGGTGCGCGGCGAGAGCCGGGTGCGGATCGGCACCGGAACCACCGGGCCCGGCGCGGCGCTGTGGGTCGAGGCGACCCGGGTGGCGGACGTCGAGGCGGACGAGCACACCCACGAGCTGGCCCGCGAGTACAAGGCCCTGGTCACCACCGTGCTGGGCAAGCGCGGCGCGTGGCAGGTGGTCGACCACGTACAGGCGCTGGAGGACCCGAGCGACCTGGCGGACAACTCCGGCTACGCCCCGTACCTGACGCTTCAGCAGAAGATCGAGGTCCTGCAGACCGTCGACGTCCAGGAGCGGCTGACCAAGGTCGTCGGCTGGACCCGGGACCACCTCGCCGAGCTGGACGTGGCCGAGACGATCCGCAAGGACGTCCAGGAGGGCATGGACAAGCAGCAGCGCGAGTTCCTGCTCAAGCAGCAGCTCGCCGCGGTGCGCAAGGAGCTCAACGAGCTCAACGGCACCCCGGACAGCGAGGAGGAGGACTACCGCGCCCGGGTCGAGGCGGCGAACCTGCCGGAGAAGGTGCTGGCCGCCGCGCTCAAGGAGGTCGACAAGCTGGAGCACGCCTCCGACGCGTCGCCCGAGGGCGGCTGGATCCGCACCTGGCTGGACACCGTCCTGGAAATGCCGTGGAACGAGCGCAGCGAGGACGCGTACGACATCGCCGAGGCGCGCGCGATCCTGGACGCGGACCACTCCGGTCTGGTGGACGTCAAGGAGCGCATCGTCGAGTACCTCGCGGTCCGCAAGCGCCGTGAGGAGCGCGGGCTGGGTGTGGTCGGCGGCCGGCGATCCGGCGCGGTACTGGCCCTGGTCGGCCCGCCCGGTGTCGGCAAGACCTCGCTGGGCGAGTCGGTGGCCCGTGCGATGGGTCGCTCGTTCGTCCGGGTCGCGCTCGGCGGTGTGCGCGACGAGGCCGAGATCCGCGGCCACCGGCGCACCTACGTCGGCGCGCTGCCCGGTCGCATCGTTCGGGCGATCAAGGAGGCGGGCAGCATGAACCCCGTCGTCCTGCTCGACGAGATCGACAAGGTCGGCTCGGACTACCGCGGCGACCCCACCGCGGCCCTGCTGGAGGTGCTCGACCCGGCCCAGAACCACACCTTCCGCGACCACTACCTGGAGGTCGAACTCGACCTCTCCGACGTGGTGTTCCTGGCCACGGCCAACGTCCTGGAGACGATCCCCGAGCCGCTGCTGGACCGGATGGAACTGGTCCGGCTCGACGGCTACACCGAGGACGAGAAGGTCGTCATCGCCCGGGACCACCTGATCAAGCGTCAGTTGGACAAGGCGGGTCTGGACGACACCGAGGTGTCCTTCACCGAGGACGCGCTGCGGCTGCTGGCGGGCGAGTACACCCGGGAGGCGGGCGTGCGCACCCTGGAGCGCTCGATCGCCCGCGTGCTGCGCAAGGTCGCGGCCCGGCAGGCGCTGGACGCCGACGCGCACCCGCTGCCGATCACGGTGGACGCCGGCGACCTGCGCGACTACCTCGGCCGGCCCCGGCACACCCCGGAGTCGCTGCTGAGCAAGGCCGAGCAGCGCACCGCGGTGCCGGGCGTGGCCACCGGGCTCGCGGTCACCGGCGCGGGCGGCGACGTGCTCTACATCGAGGCGTCGCTCGCGGACGCGGAGACGGGCGGTACGGGACTGACCCTGACCGGCCAACTCGGCGACGTGATGAAGGAGTCGGCGCAGATCGCGCTGTCCTACCTGCGCTCGCGCGGGGCGGAGCTGGAGGTGCCGGTGGGCGACCTCAAGGACCGAGGCGTGCACATCCACGTCCCGGCCGGAGCGGTCCCCAAGGACGGCCCGAGCGCCGGCGTCACGATGACCACCGCGCTGGTGTCGCTGCTCACCGGGCGGCCGGTCCGCTCGGACGTCGCGATGACCGGTGAGGTCTCGCTCACCGGCCGGGTACTGCCGATCGGCGGCGTGAAGCAGAAGCTGCTCGCCGCGGAGCGGGCCGGTGTGACCACCGTGCTGATCCCCAAGCGCAACGAGGCCGACCTGGACGACGTGCCCGAGGAGATCCTGAGCCGGCTCACCGTGCACGCGGTCGCCGACGTGCGCGAGGTGCTGGAACTGGCCCTGGAACCGGCCACCGCCAAGCACACCATCGCCGCCTGATCCCGCGTCGACCTGCGAAACCCCTGCTGCGCGAGTCGCCTTCCGGGCGGCTCGCGCAGCACTTTTCGGCCAAGATCGGACAAGCCGGTTGGCGGTGAGTCTCGATTCGATCACGTGGTCGGATGGTTCGGTCGGTTGCTGCCAGTATTTGCGTATGTCATATGGAACGGGTGGGGACCCGCACTGGGGAAACGGTTCGTCCGCTTCTCCGCAACCCGGGCTTCCACCGCAATCTCAACCGCAACGTCCCTGGTACCAGCGCACCTTGTGGATCGTAGTCCTGCTCGTCGTGTTCGCACCGGTGGGCATCTTCCTGATGTGGAAGTACACCGACTGGCAGCGCCCCCTGAAGATCGGCGCGGCGATCGTCTCGGCCGTGGTCTTCCTGGTCGCGTTCTCGAGTGGGCTGTCCGGCGGAGGGGACGGCGACTCCGGGGACAAGGTGACGCCGGCCTCGACGTCGACGTCGGTACCCTCGGGCGCGGCGACGACGCCCGCGCCCGGTGCCACCACGGCGCCGAAGAACGCGCCGTCCGCGAGCACGGCTCCCGCCGATCCGCCGCCCGCGTCACCGGCGCAGGAGGAGGCGAACACGCCGAAGCCGAACACGCCGAAGGCCGACCCGCCCAAGACCGACCCGCCGAAGAACGACCCGCCGCCGGCCGATGGCGGCGTTCAGGTCAGGGGCCGCTTCTGTTCGCAGCTCGGCGCCACCGCGGTGAACAACAAGGGTGAGTCGCTGGTGTGCGCCAACAGCACCAACGGCAGCAAGCGCTGGACGTAGCACCGACCGACTTTCACATCGCCGACCTGTACGGCCCCCGGCCTCTCGCCGGGGGCCGTCCCACTTGAGTACATCTACTCATGTGCGCAACACCCGGTCGGCCCAACACTGTTGCCATGACAACGCCGCTGCGTACCAACAACACCCAGGGCTTCTTCGTTCAGGCCGCGCTGTCCTTCGGCGTATCCGTGAGCGCGGTCCTGATCGGGATCGTCTACCTTCCGGTGGACCGCTGGATCCGGGCCTTCCTCGGCCTCGGCGTGCTCTACGTCGTGACGTCGAGCATCACCATCGCCAAGGTCGTCCGCGACCGCCAGGAGAGCGAGGCCGTGGTCAGCCGGGTCGACCAGGCGCGCCTGGAGAAGCTGCTGACCGACCACGACCTGTTCCGCAACGACACGATCTGAGCCCGGAGCGGCGGCGCTCGACGCGCCGCCCCGGCCTACTGGCCCAATTCCTCGATGGTCTTCAGGATTCGTTTGTCCGACACCGGCTGCGGTGTGCCGAGCGACTGGGCGAAGTAGCTCACCCGCAGCTCCTCGATCTGCCAGCGCACCGCCGCGACCTCCGCCGGGATCGGTCCGCCCTTGGTGTGACGGTCCAGCAGGTCCCGGTGGGCCGCCTGGATCTGATGGACCTTCAGCATGCGCTCGCGATCGCGGACCGGGTCCGCCTCCAGGCGCTGCAACCGGCGCTCCATCGCCTGGAGATAACGATGCACGTCCGGTAGCCGGCGCCAACCCGCCTCGGTCACGAAGCCCTTGTGCACCAGTGCCGTGTACTGCGCCTTCACGTCGGCGAGCGCCGGTGCCAGTGCGGGACTGCGGGTGGCCTTGAGCCGCCCGGCCACGTTGTGCGACGCGCCCAGGATGCGCTCGACCTTGACCACGGTGTCCTCGGTCAGCCGAGGCAGCCCGGCCTTGACCCGGTCGCGCAGCCGCACGAACCCCGCCTCGTCCCACACCGGGCCACCCGCGTCCTGGATCAGCATGTCCGCCGCGCACGCGAGGATGTCCTCGAAGAGCGCGTCGATGCCGCCGTGCGGGTTGTGGCTGAGCGTCAGCTTGGCCATGTTGGGCAGCCGGCCCTGGATCTGCTTGACCGGCGACTGCACGTTCGACAACACCAGGCGCCGCGTCCCGCGCCGCATCGCGCGCAACTGCTCGGGCTCGCTGTCGAACAGCCGGACCGCCACCGAGGCGCCCTCGTCGACCAGCGCCGGATACGCCTTGACCACCAGCGGCCCGCGTCGCTGTTCGACCACACGCGGCAGTTCGCCGATGCTCCACGTGGTGACGCCCGTGCGCTCGATGTCCAGTGTGCTCGCCGCCTCGGACACCGCGGCCCGCATCCGGTCGCGCAGCTTGAGCTTGAGCGCCTCCAGGTCCTTGCCCTCGGCGAGAACGCGCCGCTCGTCGTCGAGCACCCGGAAGGTCATCCGCAGATGCTCGGGCACCTTCGCCAGGTCCCACGTCTCGCGCTTGACCGGCATGCCGGCCATCCGGCTCAACTCGCGCTCCAGCACGTCCACCAACGACCCCCGGCGAGCCGGGAGCCGGGCCAGGATGGCGCGCGCGTAGTCCGGCGCGGGCACGAAGCCGCGGCGGATGCCCTTGGGCAGCGCACGGATGTACGAGGTCACCAACTCCTCGCGCAGGCCCGGGATCTGCCAGTCGAAGCCGTCGCCGGTGAGCTGGTTGAGCACCGCGACCGGGATGTGCGCGGTGACCCCGTCCGCGTTCGAGCCGGGCTCGAACTGATAGGTCAGCTTGAGCTCCAGGCCCTCCTCGACCCACGTGTTCGGGTAGTCCTCCTCGGTGATCCCGCCCGCCTTGGCGTTGATCAGCATGGACTTCTCGAAGCTCAGCAGATCCGGCTCGGCCCGGTGGGCCTTCTTCCACCACGCGTCGAAGTGCCGTCCGGAGACCACGTCGGCCGGGATGCGCTCGTCGTAGAAGTCGAACAGGGTCTCGTCGTCGACCATGATGTCCCGGCGTCGCGCCCGGTGTTCGAGCTCCTCGACGTCCGCGAGCAGGCGCCGGTTGGCGGCGAAGAACTTGTGGTGCGTACGCCAGTCGCCCTCCACCAGGGCGTGCCGGATGAACAGTTCGCGGGACAGCTCCGGATCGACCTTGCCGTAGCCGACCTTGCGCGCGGCCACGATCGGCACGCCGTACAGCGTGACCTTCTCGTAGGCCATCACCGCGGCCATCTTCTGTTCCCAGTGCGGCTCGCTGTAGGTGCGCTTGATCAGGTGGCCGGCCAGCGGCTCGATCCACTCGGGCTCGATCCGCCCGGCGATCCGCGCCCACAGGCGGGAGGTCTCGACGAGTTCGGCCGCCATCACCCACCGCGGCGGTTTCTTGAACAGCGCCGAGCCGGGGAAGACCGAGAAGCGGGTGCCGCGCGCGCCGCCGTACTCGCGCTTGGCCGGGTCCATCAGGCCGATGTGCGAGAGCAGACCGGAGAGGATCGCGGTATGGATGTGCTGCGTGTTCGGCTCCTGCGGTTCGCCGCCGGCCTCGATCCCGAGCGACTTGGCGGCCGAGCGCAACTGGCTGTGCAGGTCCTGCCATTCACGTATGCGCAGGTAGTGCAGGAACTCGCTCTTGCACAACTTGCGGAACCGGCTGGAGGACAGCTCGTCGCGCTGTTCCTTGATGTAGTTCCACAGGTTGAGATACGCCAGGAAGTCGGATTCCTTGTCCGCGAACCGCGCGTGCAACTGGTCGGCGTGCTGCTGGTGTTCCGCGGGGCGCTCGCGCGGATCCTGGATGGACAGCGCGGAGGCGATGATCAGCACCTCGCGCACCACGCCGTTGCGGTCCGCCTCCAGGATCATCCGGGCCAGACGCGGGTCGACCGGAAGCTGGGACAACTTGCGGCCGACCGGGGTCAGCCGCTTGCGCACGTCCGGCTCGTCCGGGTCCAGCGCGCCCAGTTCCTGCAGGAGTTGTACGCCGTCCTTGATGTTGCGCCGGTCCGGCGGCTCCACGAACGGGAACGCGGCGATGTCGCCGAGGCCCAGCGCGGTCATCTGCAGGATGACCGAGGCCAGGTTGGTGCGCAGGATCTCCGGGTCGGTGAACTCGGGCCGCGACTCGAAGTCCTCCTGTGAGTACAGCCGGATGCAGATGCCGTCCGAGGTGCGCCCGCTGCGGCCCTTGCGCTGATTGGCGGAGGCCTGCGAGACGGCCTCGATCGGCAGCCGCTGCACCTTGGTGCGCAGGCTGTACCGGGAGATCCGGGCGGTGCCGGGGTCGATCACGTACTTGATGCCCGGCACGGTCAGCGAGGTCTCGGCGACGTTGGTCGCGAGCACGATGCGTCGCCCGGTGTGTTGCTGGAAGACCCGGTGTTGTTCGGCGGCGGACAGGCGCGCGTACAGGGGCAGTACCTCGGTGTTGCGCAACTGCCGTTTGTTCAGTGCCTCGGCGGTGTCCCGGATCTCGCGCTCACCGCTGAGGAAGACCAGGATGTCGCCGGACGCCTCGCCGAGCAGCTCGTCCACCGCGTCGCTGATCGCCTGCACCTGATCCCGATCGTCGGCGCGGCGCCTGCCCCCGGCCTCCTCGTCGTCCTCGTCCTCGTCGGCCTCCGCGACGAGCGGGCGATAGCGCACCTCGACGGGATACGTACGGCCGGACACCTCGATGATCGGCGCGTCGTCGAAGTGCTGGGAGAAGCGCTCCGGGTCGATCGTGGCCGAGGTGATGATCACCTTGAGGTCGGGACGGCGCGGCAACAACTGTTTGAGGTAGCCGAGCAGGAAGTCGATGTTGAGGCTGCGTTCGTGCGCCTCGTCGATGATCAGCGTGTCGTACTGCCGCAGCAGCCGGTCGTTTTGCACCTCGGCGAGCAGGATGCCGTCGGTCATCAGCTTGACCAGCGTGTTGTCGCTGGACTGGTCGTTGAAGCGGACCTTGTAGCCGACCACGTCGCCCAGTTGTCCGCCGAGTTCCTCGGCGATGCGGTCACCGACCGTACGCGCGGCGATCCGGCGCGGCTGGGTGTGCCCGATCAGGCCCTGTACCCCGCGGCCCAGCTCCAGGCAGATCTTCGGGATCTGGGTGGTCTTGCCGGAGCCGGTCTCGCCCGCGACGATGACGACCTGGTGGTCGCGGATCGCGGCCAGGATGTCGTCCTTCTTTTGGCTGACCGGCAACGCCTGGGGATACCCGATCGCGGGCACGGCGGCGCGCCGGTTCGCGACCCGCGTCTCGGCGGCGTCGAACGCGGTGATCAGGCTCTCGGTCTCGGCGACCTGCTGCGGACCCTTGCGGTTCTTGCGGGCCCGGTCGAGGCGACGGCGCAGACGGTCCTGATCCCGAAGCATCAGGTGGGGCAGGCGCGCCTGGAGGTCGGCGAGCTGAGATGTGGCTACTGGCGTTCCCATTACGGGGTCAAGGATAAGTGGCACCCCGGGGGCGCAGGCCAGCGGATTACTCCGACGGCGATCCTCCCGGCAGATTCTGCTGTCATGTCAATTGTTGAACGTAGAACTACTTGGTACCCTGGAGCCATGGACACCACCGCGCCCCGGAGCGCCGCGCGCATGCCCGTCGTCTACCTCGGCCACGGCGCGCCGCCGCTCGCCGACGACGCGTTGTGGCCCGGCCAGCTCGCCGCCTGGTCCGCCGAGCTGCCCAGGCCCACGGCGATCCTGATGGTGTCCGCGCACTGGGAGGACGCCCCGATCGCGCTCGGCGCGACCCGCACGATTCCGCTCGTGTACGACTTCGGCGGCTTCCCGGAGCACTACTACCGGGTCACCTATCCGGCGCCGGGCGCCCCCGACCTGGCGGCGCGGGTGCGGACGCTGCTCGGGCCGAACACGCGGGACGTGCCGGAGCGCGGCCTCGACCACGGTGCGTACGTACCGCTGGTCGAGATGTACCCGGACGCCGACGTGCCGGTGCTCCAGATGTCGCTGCCCACGCTCGACCCGGAGCGGCTGTACGAGGTCGGCCGACGGCTCGCGCCGCTGCGCGAGGAGGGCGTGCTGATCGTGGGCAGCGGCTTCTTCACGCACAACCTGCGCGGCCTGGACCCCCGGGCGGACGCGCCGGCGCCGGGGTGGTCGAGCGAATTCGACCACTGGGGCGACGAGGCGTTCCGCGCCGGCGATGTGGACGCGTTGCTCGACTTCACCCACAAGGCGCCCGCCGCGCGCCTGGCGCACCCCAGGACCGAGCACCTCGCGCCGCTGTTCGTCTCGCTCGGCGCCGGACACGAGGACCTGGACCGGCTGAGCCAGGTGATCGACGGCTTCTGGTTCGGGCTCTCCAAGCGGTCCATCCAACTGGGCTGACGCGAAAAGTCGGATGGTCCGCGTTCGAATGGTCCGAATAGGGCCAATGTCGTAAATAAACGGAACTGCGCCACGGCGCGCCACCGGAGCCGTACCGTAGCCGCATGGCTGCCAGAACCCTGCCGCAGAGCTGCGTGGGAGTCGGCTGCATGCTCGTGCGTGAGCACCTGAACACCGAACAGCGTTTCTGGGCGGCGAGGTTCTTTCCGTCCGGGGCGTGCGGGAGGACAGCGGGCTGCTCGTCGCGCTGCTGATGGCGTCGGCGCTGCATCGCGTCGCGCGCGGTCTGGGCATGTCGGACGCCGACCCGGATGCCGTCATGCGCGTTCCCGTGGTGCCGACGCACGCGCTCCTGCGCACCGACCACGACGCGATCGAGGCGGCTCGGACGTTCACCAATCCGGCCGAACTCGACGAATTCCACACCCGCCTGACCCGCCTGTGCCCGGGCCGCGACGCGGTCTGGCCCTCGGTCCGCTGGACCGCCGAGGACCTCCTGCTGGTCTACGCGCACGCGGCGGCGACGCACCGGGTGCTCCCCACCCTGGACCCGACCCGGGCCCTGGCCGACATCGACCCGGGCCTGACCGTGGCCGGGCTGTGGGAGGAGTGAGCCGAGGGCCCCGGGTCGATACGCGCGGAGGTCCCCCGCCCCGTCTCGGGCGAGGGACCTCGGTGCCGGCGCGGTTGCGCGCCTCAGGCCTCGTCGGCCGGGGTCAGGTCGCTCTCGTAGTGCACGATCGTCGGTGGGACCGCGAAGAACTCGCCGACGATGGCCCGCCACTGCGGGAACAGGTCGGACTCGCGGAAGCCGACCGTGTGCGCCTCCAGCGTCTCCCAGCCGATCAGCAGCAGGTACGACGTGGGCGACTCGACCTGGCGGATCAGGCGCGCCCAGCGGAAACCGTCGGACTTGGCGACGACCTCGCGGCCACGCAGGAACGCGGCCTCGAATTCGGCCTCGCGACCTTGCGCGACGGTGATGTCCGCGTGCTCGATGATCATGACAGGCTCCCTGCTCGGTCGGATCGGCTGCCGGGCTCGGATCGGGTACACGATCGGGGTCCGGGCGACACGAGGATCATGGCGAACCGCCCCGGCGCGGATCGCGCCGGGGCGGTTCGCCACGCCGACGACCGGGCGTCGGCCCGGCCCGGGGACCGTCGGCCGTCCACCGTCAGCCGAACCAGCTCCGCTTCTTCCGGGTCAGCTGGTAGCCCAGGATGCCGAACACCACGGCGACGAAGGTCGCCATCGCGGTCCAGAACCACCGCGCGTTCGGACCGTCCATCCAGTCCCACTGGTACCAGTGGTCCTCTTCCTGGTCCCAGGCCACCGACCGGGTGTCCGCCGTCTGGCCGCTCTTGAGCACCGAGCCGGCCTTGGTGATCGGCACCAGCGGGTCGGAAAGCCGCCGGTCCGAGGTCGGAACCTGGTCGTCGCCGTCCTTGGTGTCCACCCGCACCGTCACCTTGGTCGCGGCGCCCGCGTCCAGGTCGGGCACGTCCATCGCGGCGATCCGGACGAAGTACATCCCGGGCAGCGGGTCGGTGGACCACGGCTCGGCCCAGTCGCGGACCGTGCGCGGGGTGCAGGTCAGGCCGAGCTTGGTGTCGGTCTTCTGCGCGGTGGCGACCTGCTTGCCCTCGACGCACGGCTGGCGCCGGCGCAGGCCGTCGTAGATCTCGATCCGGTAGGTCACCGGGCCGCTGCGCGCGTTGCCGGAGGCCAGCTCCAGATCCACCTTGGCGTGGATCTCCTTGCCCGCCTTGGCCGGGAACTGCCAGTACAGATATTCGCCTTGGGACGCCGACCAGCGCGCGTCCTCGCCGAGCGCGAGCGTGCCCGCGCCCAGGAACGACGTCCCCGGCGGCACGTCCTGATCGGCCGTCGCCGGCGCCGCGAACAGCGTCACGCCCACGAACGCCGCCGCGACCGTCGCCAACGCCCGCTTGATTCCACGGATCGCGCTCGTCATGACATCGCCTTCCCGAGAGCCTTGAACGCCCGGCGCAGCCAGCCGGCCAACAGCCCGGCGATCAGGCCGAAGGCGGCGAGTACGCCCAGGAACACCCAACCGCGGCCCAGACCGTGCACGTTCGCGGCCTTGCTGTCGGTGGCCTGGACCAGGTCCACCGTCAGCTCCAGCGGCAGGCCCGGCTTGGTGGCCACGTTCGGCTGCGCGGCGAACGCGTTGGTGACGACCAGGCAGATCGTCCTGGTCTTCGCGTTGTCGCTGTCGGTCTTGTACGGGTAGCGCAGACCGGCGGACTGCACGTCCGTGCGGCCGTTGCCCGCGCCCGCGTTGCCGACCAGTTCGCGGCCGTCCTCACTGAACGCGGTGACCGTCACGTCGTAGTCGCGCGCGACCTTGCGGTCCGAACCCACGGTCGCGGTGGCCCGCAACTCCTGGTTCGGCTTGACCGGGACCTTGTACCACAGGTGCTGGCTGAACTCCTCGCGGTCGCTGTACACGCCGGGCGCCAGCAACGGCGCGTCCTGGCAGCCGTTCGGGCTGCCCTTGACCGACGCGGGCGTCTCGTCCGCCTCGCGCACCGCGCGCTTGACGATCTGCTGGACCTTCTGCGACAGCTCGTCCGCGTTGAGCACCGAGGTGTAGGTGCCGCCGGTGGCCTCCGCGATGCAGGAGAGCTGACGACGGGTGTTCTCGTCCGGGACCAGGCCCAGGGTGTCCACGATCAGGTTGAGTCCGGACGCGGCCAACTCGCGGGCCACGTCGCACGGGTCGGGCGGCGCGCAGGTCTCCTCGCCGTCGGTGATCAGCACGATCCGACGGCTGCCGGCGCCGGTGCCCAGGTCCTTGGCGGCCTCGCGCAACGACAGCGCGATCGGAGTCCAGCCGGTCGGGGCCAGCTTGGCGATCTCGTTCTTGATCACGACCTTGTTGGGCCTGCCGACCGGGGCCAACTGCTGGGTGTCCACGCACCCCTTGGCCTTGTCGTTGCCCGGGTAGGTGGCACCCAGCACCCGCACGCCGAAGTCGGCGGGTTCCGGAACGCTGTCCACGACCTCGTTGAAGGCCTTCTTCGCGGCGTCCATGCGGGTCATCCCGCCGGCGTCGTTGGCCTTCATCGATCCGCTCACGTCGAGTACCAGCTCGACTTTCGGCGGAGGCCCGGTCGGATTCGTCTCGTCGGCCATCGCGGACGGTGCGGAACCGCCCACGACAGCCCAGGTCGTCAGCAGGCCGATCAAGCCGGCCCCGACCTTTCGCATCTTGATCGTCACGGGGGAGGATCCTACGGATCAAAGCGGCCCGCCGTTTGCCGTCCGCCGTAGGTCGATTGACAACCCGTCAGGCGGTTGATGACGATTCGTCGGAAACATTCCCGGCGGGCGCGGTCAGGTCGTACAGCGTCACCCCGTCCACGGTGGTCGCGGTGAACGTCCGCGCGACCCAGGTCGCGATGTCCTGGGAGGCGTTGCTGCCGCCCATGCTGCGCAGTCCGCCGCCGCCCGCGCCGGCACCGTCCGCGCCGCCGCCCATGCCGCCGGCTCCGCCGCCGATGAAGTAGTGGATCCGGCCATCCGTGACCAACTTTTGGAACTCGGCCAGGGTCGGCGAGGGATCGCTGCCGTTGAAACCGCCGATCGGCATGACCGGCTTTCCGGTGGCCAGTTGATAGCCCGAGGCGCTGTTGGAGCCGACCGAGGCGGCCACCCACGTGTACGCGTCGCTGCCGCGCTTCAGGGTGTCGACGACCTCCTTGCCGGGCGTGCTGCCGTTGAGCAGTCCGCCCATCCCGCCGCCGCCCATGCCACCGCCCTGACGAGGCGTCATCCCGCCGTTGCCCTGCGCAGCGCCGCCGTTGCCCGGCGTGGGGCGCTGCCCGCGAGGGCCGCCGGTGCCGTCGGGGGTCTGGCCGTTCCGTCCCGGGGTGCCCGGGAAGGCCTGGGCGCCCTGGCCCGGTTGGCCGCCCTGGGCCTGTCCCGGCGGGCCGCCCTGGAACGACCGGGGCCCGCCCGCCATGCCCGCGGGACCACCCGGCCCGCCGCGCCCGAAGCCCATTCCGGCCGGCCCCGCCGACGGGATCGACCCGCCCTTCGCGGTCGAGACGGTGTCCCAGGTGTACGCCGCCGGTCCCGCGAGCAGCGCGGCCACCGAGACCGCGGCGGCCACCGGCGCGAGCCCGCGCAGCGCGGTCAGCGCGGCGCCGAACAGACCCAGTGCGCCCACGACTCCGCCGACCAGCACGACGTGGCGCAGCCACGGGTGCCAGTCCGGCGTCCGGTCGAGCAGGTGGTACGACCACCACGCGCCGACCATCACGGTCAGCGCCGCGACCGCCGCCGCGCGCACGACCCGACGCCGCTCCCACAGCAGCGCGGCGCCCATCGCCACCACCGCGGCGATCGCCGGCGCCAACGCGATGTTGTAGTAGGCGTGGAAGATGCCCGCCATGTAACTGAAGACCAACGCCGTGATCAACAGCCATCCGCCCCACAGCACGATCGCCGCGCGGGCGGGATCGGTACGCGGTGCGCGTCGGGTCAGCCACAGGCCCACCACGAGCAGGATCAGCGCGCTGGGCAGCAACCAGGAGATCTGGCCGCCCATCTCGGCGTTGAACAGCCGGTCCCACCCGGTGGCGCCCCAGTTGCCGCCACCGCCGCGCGGTCCGCCTCCGCCGCCGCCCACACTGCCGGTCTCGTTGCCGTTGAGCCGCCCGAGTCCGTTGTAGCCCAGGGTGAGTTCGAGGATCGAGTTGTGTTGCGAACCGCCGATGTAGGGGCGGGAGGATTCCGGCCACAGTTCGACGATGGCGATCCACCATCCGCCCGCGATCAGCAACGCGAGACCGGACCACAGCAGTTGCACCACCCGGCGCCAGAACCCGACCGGCGCGCAGACCAGGTACACCAGCGCGAAGGCCGGCACGATCAGGAACGCCTGGAGCATCTTGGCCAGGAAGCCGAAGCCCACGCACGCGCCCGCCAGCACCAACCAGCGGGTGCTCGCGCTCTCCTGGGCGCGCGTCACCGCGTACGCGGCGACGGTGAGCAGCAGTACGAGCAGCGCGTCCGGGTTGTTGAACCGGAACATCAGCGCCGCGACCGGCGTCAGCGCGAGCAGCGCGCCGGCCAACAGGCCCGCCCAGGCCGGGAATCGGCGCCGTACCGCGAGGTAGAGCACGCCGACCGTGGCGACGCCCTCCAGGGCCTGCGGGACCAGGATGCTCCACGCGTTGACGCCGAAGACCCGAGCGGACAGGCCCATCACCCACAACGACGCGGGGGTCTTGTCGACGGTGATCGAGTTGCCCGCGTCCGAGGAGCCGAAGAAGAACGCCTTCCAACTCTCGGTGCCGGCCTGGACGGCGGCCGAATAGAAGGAGTTGGCCCAGCCGGAGGCGCCCAGGCCCCAGATGTACAGCAGGCCGGTGCCCAGCAGCAGGGCGAGGAACGCGGGCCGCACCCAGGGCGCGTCCGCCTCGCGCCCGCGAACCAGTCGGGCGTACCAGGGTCCGGCGGTCGCGCTGCCGGCATCGGGACGCGGTACGGGGAGCGGAGCCACTACGGCGGTCATGCGTCCTCACCTGCCGAGCCGGTCGCACCGGCGGAGTCGATACCGGTCGGACCGGCGGTTTCGGTCGCGCCGGCGGACCGGTGCGAGGGGGCCGAAGAGATCCGTGCGCTCGGGGCGGTCCGTGCGGCCGGAGCCGCCGAAGGGGCCGAGCCTCGCGCAGCGTTGGACGTGATCGAAGTCACCGAGGCGATCGCCCGCCCCGGGCCTGTCGCGGTCGCCGAAGCCCCCGGATCCGTCGGAGACGACGGGTCCGACGGGTCGGACGGACCCACCGAGGCGGCGACTCGCGCGGTCCGGAACACCCACACCCGCAGCAGCAGGAACCGCACGACGGTGGCGACCACGCTCGCGCCCACCAAGGCACCCGCCTCGACCGTGCGCGAGGGGCGGGCGATCGCGGCGTGCAGCGCGGCCAGCGTCGCGCTGCTCAGGCCCAGGCCGACGACGAAGGCCAGGCCGCCCTGGGCCTGATGGCGCCAGGCCCCGGTCCGGCCGCGGATCCCGAAGGTGAATCGGCGGTTGGCCGCGGTGTTCGCGATCGTGGTGATGGTCAGGGCCGTCGCGTTCGCCGCGAGCGCGCCCATGTCGTCGCGCAGCAGGACGTACAGCAGCAGGTGTGCCAGCGTGCTCAGCACCCCGATCATCGCGAAGCGCGGCAACTGCGCACGCATGCCGCGCGGCAGCCGCGCCTCGCGTACCCGGGGCGGGACCGAGACCCGAAAGGTGCCCGCCGCGATCCGCCGGGCCACCCGCGCCATGCCGCGCAGATCGTCCAGCGCGGTGCGCAGCACGTCGACCCGGCTGTCCGGATCGTCGACCCAGTCCACCGGGACCTCGTGGATCCGCAGCCCGTTGCGCTCGGCCAGCAGCAGCAGTTCGGTGTCGAAGAACCACTCCTCGTCGTGGACGTGCGGCAACAGCGCCTGCGCGACCACCGTGCGCACGGCCTTGAAGCCGCACTGGGCGTCCGAGAAGCGCGCGGCGAACACCCCGCGCAGCAGCAGGTTGTAGGACCGCGACACCACCTCGCGGCGGGGACCGCGGACCACCGCCGCCGAACGGGCCAGCCGGGTGCCGATGGCGAGATCGCTGTGACCGCTGACCAACGGCGCGACCAGCGGGAGGAAGGCGTCCAGGTCGGTGGACAGATCGACGTCCATGTAGGCGACCACATCCGCGTCGGACTCGGTCCACACCTTGCGCAGCGCCCGGCCGCGGCCCTTGCGGTCCAGGTGCACGGCGCGTACGTGCGGCAGTTCGCGCGCCAGTTCGCGGGCCACCTGCCAGGTTCGGTCGGTGCTGGCGTTGTCCGCGATGACGATGCGGAAGGCGTAGGGGAATCCGCCGAGCAGATAGGCGTGCAGGCGGCGCACGCCGGCGGCCAGGACGTGCGCCTCGTTGTACACGGGTACCACCACGTCCACGATCCGGGTGCGAATCGGTGTCGTCAGGCTCATGCCGGAGACGTTGTCGAGCGGGCCTGGGAGCCGTCTGAGGCGTTTCTTAAGGTGGGATGAGAATCGTCGCGGCGGCCGGAAACCGGGGTGTCCTCGGCACGCAGGCGGGCGGGGGCTGGCGCGGGACGGTGGTGGGATGCGAATCTCGCGGTCCGAGACGCGCCTATGCTGCCGATCGCAGGACCGGTACAGCGCGACACAGCGATCCGGAGGTCGGATGAACACCTCGGCGGGTAGATCAGTCGGTGCGGACTCCGCGCAACCGTTCGTGGAGGCCGTCGAGATCCCGGCGGGCGGATGGATCTTCAACGCCCGCGTGGCCGGACCGGCGGACGGCCGGCCGGTGTTGTTCCTGCACGGCTTCCCACAGACGTCCGCGTCCTGGACGGCGCAACTCCTGGGTCTGGCGCGGGCCGGCTACCGGGCCATCGCGTTCGACCAGCGCGGCTACTCGCCGGGTGCCCGCCCGCCCCAGGAATCGGCCTACGGGCGCGACGAGTTGGTCGGCGATGTGATCGCCGTGCTGGACGCGCTCGGAACGGCCCGGGTGGACCTGGTCGGCCACGACTGGGGCGGCGCGCTCGCGTGGCAGGTGGCCGGCCTGCACCCGGAACGGCTGCGCACCCTGACGGTGGTGTCCACGCCGCACCCGGTCGCGCTCGCCGCCGCGGTCCGCGACGACGCCACCGGTCAGCGGGAACAGTCCTCGTACATCCGGCTGTTCCGCACCCGCGGGGTGGCCGAGGAGAAGCTGCTGGGGGAGGACGCGGCCTATCTGCGCGCGGCGTTCGCCTCGCTGCCCACCGAGTTCACCGAGCGCTATCTCGCCGTTCTGCGCGAACCGGGCGCGCTCACCGGCGCGTTGAACTGGTACCGGGCGATCGATCCGAAGGTGCTGCGCGACATCGGCGACATCGCCACACCCACGCTCTACGTCTGGAGCGACCGCGACCCCGCCTTCGGTCGTGCCGCGGCCGAGGCCACCGCCGATTCGATCACCGGCCCGTACCGCTTCGAGGTGCTCGCCGACGTCGACCATTGGGTCCCGGAGAACGGCGCGGAAGCCCTGACGGGCCTGCTGCTGGAGCACTTGGCCGCCTTCGACGACCAGGGGTGACACCCGAGGGGCCGCCTCCCACCCCGGGCGGCCCGATCACCGGCGGCAACAGGCGCTGTCACGAACCCGATCCCCGAGCCGGACTCTGCCTCCCGAGCCCGAGCCCGAGCCCGATCCCCAAGTCCGAGCCCCGAACCCGACCCGACCCCGGCTCGGCGTCGAGCGGGCGGCCTTTCGCTCCGGGCGCTGTCCGGTCAGCTCGAGGTGCCCGGGAGGCGGAGCCGGGCGATCGTGCCGGGCCCGTCCTCCGCGGGCTCGAGGGCCACCGTGCCGCCCGCGTCGGCGGTGGTGCGGGCCACGATGGCCAGACCCAGACCCGAACCGGGCAGGCCGCGAGCGGCGGGCGCGCGCCAGAAGCGTTCGAACACGTACGGCACGTCCGCCTCGGCGATGCCGGGGCCGTGGTCGCGCACGGTGAGTTCGCCGTCCACGAGCCGGACCTCGACCCTCGCCGCCCCCTCCGCGCCGCCGAACTTGAGCGCGTTGTCCAACAGGTTGACCACCGCCCGCTCCAGCGAGGCCGGTTCGCCGCGCACGAACCAGGGACTGATGTCCACCTCGATCCGCGCGTCCGGCGCGCGCAACCTGGCCCGCCCCACCGCGCGTTCGATCGCGGTGTGCAGCGCGGCGGTGGTGGACGGCGGCGCGCTGGGCGCCTGCTCCGGCCGGGCCAGCAGCAGCAGATCGCCGACCAGGTCGGAGAGTTCGAGCAGTTGCGCCTTGACGTTGTGCAGCAGGCGCTCCTTGTCGGCGGTCGGGATCGGCCGCCCGGTCTGCTCGCTGCGCAGCAGCAGGTCGGTATTGGTGCGCAACGACGTGAGCGGAGTGCGCAGTTCGTGTCCCGCGTCGGCGATCAACCGCTGCTGACGCAGCCGGGACGCCTTGAGCGACGCGGTCATCGCGTTGAACGAGCGGCCCAGGCGGGCGATCTCGTCCTTGCCCGCGATCGGGATCACGGTGTCCAGGTCCTCGGTGCGGGCCACGTGTTCGGCCGCCTCGGTGAGCCGGTCCACCGGCTTGAGCGCGGCCCGGGCGACCAACAGGCCCAGGGTCGCGGCGCCGACGATGCCGATCGCGCTCACCACCACCAGCCACATGGCGAGGCTGTCCAGCGAACTCTCGATCTCGCCGAGCGGCCGGGACACCGACACCGCCGTGTCCCGGCTGACCCGCTGGGTCATCACCCGGACGTGCTTCCCGTCCTTGGTGGTCGCGTCGTGGAACGTCACCTGCTTGCCGCCCGCCGCGACCGCCTTGTCGTCCGCACTCACCGGGACCGGGGCCACCGGGTCGGTGCTGGTGCCCAGTTGGGTGCAGGACCACCCGTCCGCCCTGATCACCTGGTAGGTCAACAGGCCGCGCTGGAACGGCGGTGCGGGCCGACCGCAGATGTCCGCGATGGTGGAGCTGGGGCCGCCGCGCGGATTCAGGAACGGTGTGCCGGTGGTGGCCAGCGTGCGGTCCATCTGCTCGCGCAGTTGATTGCGCGTCAGCACCCAGCAGGTCACCGCCGCCGCCGCGACGGCGAGGGCGACGGCGAGCGCGGTGAGCAGCGCAAGGCGGGCGCGCAGCGGCAGGTGACGGTGCATCAGGCCGGCGTCTCCGCCACGCGCAGCACGTAGCCGACGCCGCGCACCGTGTGTACCAGCCGGGGCAGCCCGCCCGCCTCGGTCTTGCGGCGCAGGTACATCACGTACACGTCGAGCGAGTTGGACGCGGGTTCGAAGTCGAACCCCCAGACGTTGCGCAGGATCTGCTCCCGGGTCAGCACCTGGCGCGGATGGGTGAGCAACAACTCCAGCAGGGTGTACTCCGTTCGGGTCAGGTCGATCGGCTTGCCGGCCCGGGTGACCTCGCGGGAGGCGGTGTCCATCCGCAGGTCGGCGAAGGAGAGCGCGTCGTCCGCCGATTCGCTCGGCCCGGACATCGCGCTGCGCCGGAGCAGCGCCCTTACCCGGGCCAGCAGTTCGTCCAGCTCGAACGGCTTCACCAGGTAGTCGTCCGCGCCCGCGTCGAGCCCGGTGACCCGGTCCCCGACCGCGTCGCGCGCGGTGAGCATCAGCACCGGGAGCGTGTCGCCGCGCGCGCGTAGTCGCCGGCACGCGGTGAGGCCGTCCATCCGCGGCATCAGCACGTCCAACAGGACCAGGTCCGGCTCGTCGCCGGCGATCGCGGTGAGCGCGGCCACACCCTCGTCGGCGAGGGTGACCCGGTAGCCCTCGAAGCGCAGGCTGGACTCGAGTGCCTCGCGAACGGCGGGTTCGTCGTCGACGACGAGGATGTGCGGCGTTCCGGTGTCGGCGGCGGGCGTCATGGCGGCGACTCCTTGGTTCGGCGGGATCCGGGGGACCGGTTACTGCGGGTCGCCCCACGGTCGCACGCGGACACCCTCCGTGTGGACTCGGCACAAAGCGTGTCGTACCAATGTGCGCGCCGGACATGAAAGGAACATGAAAGCGACGCCGTTCGGTCGCCGATGACCCGCTCATGTGAGGATCTACGGCGTGCCTTCAGTCCTCCGACGGGGGACCGAGGACAGGCCCCAGGGCCACGGGACCGGTATCGCGAGGGCAACCACGCCCGCCGCGGCGCCGGCCCCGCGCGGCACGGGTGACCCCCGACCGTCGCGCCGACCGCCCCGAACCCGGAGGAGAACCGTGGACGCCGAGCCGGTACGCAGCAACCCGGACGCCGAGCCGACGCACCCGCACGCCGGCGACGACCCGGTGCGAATGAGCCTGGACGACGGAATCGCCACCATCACGCTGGATTCGCCGGCCAACCGCAACGCGTTGTCCGCGCGCCTGGTCGCCCGGCTGCGCCACCACCTCGCCGAGGCCGGCGTGGACGAGCGGGTGCGCGCGGTGGTGCTCACCCACACCGGGCCGACCTTCTGCTCGGGCATGGACCTGCGCGAGGCGGCCGCGGGCGGCATGGCGCAGGGCGCCGAGCAACTGCTCGCGCTGCTGCGGCTGGTGGTGGAGGTACCGGTGCCGGTGGTCGCGCACCTGCGGGGCAACGCGCGTGCGGGCGGGATCGGTCTGGTCGGCGCGGCGGACCTGGCCATCGCGCCCGCGCAGGCCACCTTCGCGTTCACCGAGGCGCGGCTGGGGCTCAGCCCGGCGGTGATCTCGTTGACCACGGCGCCGCGGATGGACCCGCGCTCGGTGTCGCGATACTTCCTCACCGGTGACGTGTTCGACGGCGTGGAGGCCGAGCGGATCGGGCTGCTCACCCGCGCCGTGGAGGGCGCCGGCGGTGCGGACGACGCGGTCGCGGCGCTCGTCGCCTCGTTCCGACTGTGCTCGCGGCAGGGCCTGATCGAGTCCAAGAAGCTCACCACCGGCGCGGTACGGGCGGGCTTCGACCGCGACGGCCAAGCCCTCGCGCGGCGTTCCGCCGAGTTGTTCGCCTCGCCCGACGCGACCGAGGGCATGGCGGCCTTCCGGGAGAAGCGCAAGCCGAAGTGGGTGACCGGATGAGCGGGTGGCGGCGCGCGGCGTGAACGGCGAACTGTTCCCGCTGCCCCGGGAGCGGGTCGAGATCGCGCCGGGAGCGTGGCACGTACCGGACTGGCTCTCGCTCGACGAGCAGCGCGAACTGGTGGTGGCGGCGCGGTCGTGGGCCGCGCCGCCGGCCGGCATGCGGCACGTGGTGATGCCGTCGGGCGGCGTGATGAGCGTGCGCAGCGTGAGCCTGGGACTGCACTGGGAGCCCTACCGCTACACCGAGCGGCTGCCGACCGGCGAGCGGGTCAAGCCCTTCCCGCCACTGCTCGGCGACGCGGCCCGACGCGCGGTGGCCGAGGTGTACGGCTCGATCCCGGCCGACCCGTACGACATCGGCCTGGTCAACTTCTACGACGCGGACGCGAGGATGGGTTTGCATCGGGACGCGGACGAGGAGTCGCCGGCCCCGGTGGTGTCGCTGAGCATCGGCGACACGTGCGTCTTTCGCTTCGGCAACACCGAGACCCGCACCCGCCCGTGGACCGACGTGGAACTGCGCGGCGGTGACCTGGTGGTGTTCGGCGGCCCGTCCCGCCTCGCGTACCACGGCGTGCCCAGGATCCGCCCGGGCACCGGCGATCCGAGCACCGGGTTGGCCGCCGGGCGGCTCAACATCACCATCCGGGCTTCGGGTCGACCCGGCGGGTGAGGGCCGCGCTCCTCGGGCACCCCCGAGTGCGGCGCCGGGTGTCTCTTCCCTCGGGACGGGGTTGACGGATCACGCCCCGGAAGGGAACGCTCGTACGAGTCACCGAGCGGAGTCGATCGGTCACCCATCGGATTCCTCGGGAGTCCAGGGTCCACCGTGCGGCATCGCCGTCGGCCCGAACCGGACCGGTCACACGAGCCATTGGGAGCGCCATGTCACCGCGACGCCGCCGGGTCGGTCCGCTCCTCGCCGTGGGCGCGTCGGTCCTGGTCGCGTGCGGCGGGCCGGCACACTACCGGGCGGTGGTGTCCGCGTCGCCGGCCGACGGGAGCGGCCCGTGCGGGGCCGCGGTCGACCACGGTGAGTTACCCGAGTGGGCGCGCGTGGGCCTCGCGCCCGGTGCGGCACCCCCGCATGTGTTCGGCGCGCGCGGCGAGATCGTCGCGATCCTGCTCGGGTATCCGTACACGGCCCCGGCCAGGCCCGGCCGGCCGAGCAAGATCCTGTGGGCGGTGCGCCCGCGGCCCGACGGCGTGGAGCGGCCGACCGGGGCGCTGCGGATCGAGGCGACCCTGGTCGGCGGCGGCGACATCGTCACCCGCGAGGTGACCGGCGGCCCCGGCCCGTCCAACATCGACCTGCCCGCGCCGGGATGCTGGCATCTCGACCTGGCCTGGTCCGGCCGCTCCGACGCGGTGCACATCCCGTACGGATCCGCGTAGCCGAACGACGCGCGTGCCAGTGCCCATGCCCCGGGCGGTCGGGGATCCGGGGCTCGCCCCGGGTCGTCCCCGGGCTATCCCGCCGCCGCGGCCAGTGCGGCCAGGGCCATCCGCCGCAACATCGGCGCCAGCACGCGCTGCGGCGTGCGCAGGGTGTGCGGGGTCGAGTTGATCAGGCCGAAGGCGGCGTGCACCGCGGCGCGCGCCTCGCGGTCGTCGAGGCGGTCCGGGTGGGCCTTGAGCGCGACCTCGACCCAGATCTCCACGTACGCGCGCTGCACCCGGCGGATCCGGTGCCGCTCGGCCGTGGGCACCTGGTTGAGCGCGTGGTCGTGCAGCGTGATCAGGTCCGGGTGACGCAGCGCGAACTCGACCTGACCCTCGATCAGCGCGTCCAGAGCCCGCGCCGGGTCCTCGATCGCGGCCCGCTCCAGCCCTCTGGCCAGGAGCTGCTCGCTGATGCCCACCAGCAATTCGGTCAGCATCGCCTCCTTGCCCCGGAAGTGCTTGTACAGCGCGGGGCCGCTGATCCCGACCGCCGCGCCGATGTCGTCCATGCCCACGCCCTGATAGCCGCGCTCGGCGAACAGCCGGGCGGCCACCTGCAGGATCTGGTCTCGACGGCTCACGGTCATGTGTCCATGCTAGACACTCGGATTAACCGTGGTTAACCTCGGGGGCAGGTGAACGAAGGTTAACTTGAGGCGGTGTCATGGAGAGCGTGCTCGGCACAGCCGCCGACCCGGGGGCGAAGACGTACCGGGCCAACGCGGAAGCACACGAACGCGCGGTCGGCGAACTGCGCGACCGGCTGGCGACCACCGCCCTGGGCGGCGGCGAACGCGCCCGGGAGCGGCACACCGCGCGCGGCAAACTACTGCCGCGCGACCGGGTGGAGGCGCTGCTCGACCCGGGCACGCCGTTCCTGGAGATCGCGCCG
The DNA here is from genome assembly GCF_053594475.1 of Embleya sp. NPDC001921. Classification (NCBI taxonomy): domain Bacteria; kingdom Bacillati; phylum Actinomycetota; class Actinomycetes; order Kitasatosporales; family Streptomycetaceae; genus Embleya; species Embleya sp. NPDC001921. Next base: position 12,164 of record NZ_JBSFEO010000037.1, on the reverse strand, counting down.
CTGGCCGCCGACGGGATGTACGGCGGCGACGCGCCGGCGGCGGGAATCATCGCGGGCGTGGGCCGGGTGGCCGGACGCGAGTGCGTGATCGCGGCCAACGACGCGACCGTCAAGGGCGGCACGTACTACCCGATGACGGTCAAGAAGCACCTGCGCGCGCAGGAGGTCGCGCTGGAGAACCGGCTGCCGTGCCTGTACCTGGTCGACTCCGGCGGCGCCTTCCTGCCGATGCAGGACGAGGTCTTCCCGGACCGGGACCACTTCGGCCGGATCTTCTTCAACCAGGCGCAGATGAGCGCCAAGGGCATCCCGCAGATCTCCGCCGTGCTCGGCTCGTGCACCGCCGGCGGCGCGTACGTGCCGGCGATGAGCGACGAGACGGTGATCGTGCGCGACCAGGGCACGATCTTCCTGGGCGGCCCGCCGCTGGTGAAGGCCGCCACCGGCGAGGTGGTCAGCGCCGAGGAGTTGGGCGGCGGCGACGTGCACGCCCGGATCTCCGGCGTGGTCGACCACCTCGCGGCCGACGACAAGGACGCGCTGCGGATCGTCCGCGACATCGTCGGCACGCTCGGCGCCCGACCGCGACTGCCGTGGGACGTACGCGAGATCGAGCCCCCGGCGGTCGATCCGGCCGGGCTCTACGGGGTGGTGCCGCCGGACGCGCGCACGCCCTACGACGTGCGCGAGGTGATCGCCCGGATCGTCGACGGTTCGCGCTTCCACGAGTTCAAGGGCGAGTACGGCACCACGCTGGTCACCGGCTTCGCCCGGATCCACGGCCACCCGGTGGGCATCGTCGCCAACAACGGCATCCTGTTCGCCGAATCCGCGGTCAAGGGCGCGCACTTCATCGAATTGTGCGACCAGCGCGGGGTGCCGCTGGTGTTCCTGCAGAACATCACCGGCTTCATGGTCGGCAAGGACTACGAACACGGCGGCATCGCCAAGCACGGCGCCAAGATGGTCACCGCCGTGGCCACCACGCGCGTGCCCAAGCTGACCGTGGTGATCGGCGGCTCGCACGGCGCGGGCAACTACTCGATGTGCGGCCGCGCGTACAGTCCGCGGTTCTTGTGGATGTGGCCCACCGCCAAGATCTCGGTGATGGGCGGCGAGCAGGCCGCGACCGTGCTCGCCACGGTCAAGCGCGACCAGATCGAGGCGCGCGGCGAGAGCTGGTCCGGCGAGGAGGAGTTCAAGCAGCCGATCCGCGACCAGTACGAACGCCAGGGCAACGCCTACTACGCGACCGCGCGGCTGTGGGACGACGGGATCATCGACCCGCTCGACACTCGCACCGTACTGGGGCTGGCGCTGACGGCGTGTGGGAACGCGCCGCTGGCCGAGCCGCGGTTCGGTCTGTTCCGGATGTGAGGGGTCACGACGTGTTCGAGGCTGTACTGGTCGCCAACCGAGGCGAGATCGCGGTCCGGGTGATCCGCACGCTGCGCCGACTGGGCGTGCGCGCGATCACCGTGTACGCGCCGGACGACGCGGACGCGCGGCACGTGCGCGAGGCCGATGTGGCGGTCGAGGTGCCCGGCTATCTGGACGGCGACGCCGTGGTCGCGGCGGCGCTGCGATCCGGTGCCCGGGCCATCCACCCCGGCTACGGATTCCTGTCCGAGAACGCCGCGTTCGCCGCCGCCGTCGAGCGGGCCGGACTGGTCTTCGTCGGACCGCCGGCGGCGGTGATCGAGCTGATGGGCGACAAGATCCGGGCCAAGGAGACGGTCGCGGCCTACGGCGTCCCGGTGGTGCCGGGCGGCGGCGCGGCCGGCATGTCCGACGGCGAACTCGCGGACATCGCCCGGGAGATCGGCTTCCCGGTGCTGATCAAGCCGTCGGCGGGCGGTGGCGGCAAGGGCATGCGCCTGGTGCACGACGGGGCGCTGGTCGCGGACGAGATCGCGGCGGCCCGCCGGCAGGCCAAGGGCGCGTTCGGCGACGACACGCTGCTGATCGAGCGCTGGATCGAGCGGCCCCGGCACATCGAGATCCAGGTGCTCGCGGACACCCACGGCAGCGTCGTGCACCTGGGCGAGCGCGAGTGCAGCCTGCAGCGCCGACACCAGAAGATCATCGAGGAGGCCCCGTCCGCGCTGCTGGACCCGGACACCCGGGCCGAGATGGGCGCCGCCGCCGTGCGCGCCGCCAAGGCCTGCGGCTACGTGGGCGCGGGCACCATCGAGTTCATCGTGCCGGCCGAGAATCCCGACTCGTTCTACTTCATGGAGATGAACACCCGCCTCCAGGTCGAGCACCCGGTGACCGAACTGGTCACCCGGGTCGACCTGGTGGAGAGCCAACTGCGGGTCGCCGCCGGCGCCGCGATCGGCAAGTCCGACGTGTCGATGCACGGCCACGCGGTCGAGGCGCGGATCTACGCCGAGGACCCCGACCGGGGCTTCCTGCCCACCGGTGGACGGGTGCTGATGGTGTGTGAGCCGGACCTGGAGGGCGTCCGGGTGGACTCCGGGCTGCGCGAGGGCGGCGAGGTCGGCAGCTCCTACGACCCGATGCTGGCGAAGGTGATCGCGTACGGCGACGACCGCGCGACGGCGATCACCCGACTGCGGGCGGCCCTCGCGCAGACCCGGGTGCTGGGTGTGACCACCAACCTGGGCTTCCTGTACCGCCTGTTGGGCGACCCGGCGGTGCTCGCGGGCGACCTGGACACCGGATTGGTCGAGGCCAGGACGGACGACCTGACCGGTCGGCCGGCGCCGCCCGAGGTGGCGGTCGCGGCGGCGCTGGCGGCGCGCGCCGAGCGGATCACCGGCACCGGCTGGGTGGACCCGTTCTCGGCGCAGACCGGGTGGCGGGTCGGCGGGCCGGCCTGGGACACGCACGTGTTGCGGATCGGGCCGGGCGAGCCGATCGAGGTTCGGGTGCGCGACGGCGAGGTCTCGGTGGACGGCGGCCCGCCGGTGCCCGCGTCGGTGCGGGTCGTGCCGGGCGGGCTCGTGGTCGGCCACGACGGGCTGACCAAGCGCTTCGACTACATCGCCGAGTCGTCCGGGGTGCGCTGGCTCGCGTACGGCCCGGACACCTGGCGGGTGAGCGAGGTGGACACCGTACGGGCCGAGGCGGCCGGCGGCGCGGCGGCCAGTGGTGCGCTGACCTCGCCGATGCCCGGCACGGTGACCGTGGTCAAGGCCGCGGTGGGCGACCGGGTCACCCGCGGCCAGACCGTGGTCGTGGTGGAGGCGATGAAGATGGAACACGCGCTGACCGCGCCCTTCGACGGCGTGATCGCCGAGATCGGCGTATCGGCCGGCGCGTCGGTGGCGATGGACCAGACGCTGGCGGTGGTGGTGGCCGAGGCGGTGGTGGTGGCGGAGGCGCCGGCCGCACCGCTCGACGGGGCGCTCGTGGAACCGATCGGCGGGTCGCCGGGCGCGCCGCTCGGCGGGGCGGAACTCGGCGATGCGCCGCTCGGCGGGGCACCCGAGGTGCCGCTCGACCGGGAGGCGAAGGCCTGATGACGCGACAGTTGCCGGACACCCACCGCGAATTGGGGCTGCCGGAACGGGTGTTCATCCACGAGGTGGGCGCCCGCGACGGACTCCAGAACGAGTCGGGTGTGGTGCCCACCGAGGCCAAGGTCGAGTTCGTGCGCCGACTGGCCCGCGCCGGTCTGGGCACGATCGAGGTGACCAGCTTCGTCCCGCCCAAGTGGGTGCCCCAACTCGCGGATGCCGCCGAGGTGTTCGCGGCCGTCCTCGCGGACGCCGAGATCGCGACGGCCGATCGCCGGCTGCCGGTCCTGGTGCCCAACGAACGCGGCTTCGACCGCGCGCTGGAGCTGGGCGCGCGACGGATCGCGGTGTTCGGCAGCGCCACCGAGACGTTCGCCCGACGCAACCTCAACCGCACGGTGGCCGAATCGCTGGACATGTTCCGCCCGGTGGTCGAGCGGGCCGGTGCCGCCGGCATCGACACCCGCGGCTACCTGTCCATGTGCTGGGGCGACCCGTGGGAGGGCCCGGTCCCGCTCGACCAGGTGGTCAGGGTCGGCAAGGCCCTCGTCGAGATGGGCTGTTCGCAGCTCAGCCTGGGCGACACGATCGGTGTCGCCACACCCGGACACGTCACCGCGCTGCTGACCGCCTTCGCCGAGGCCGGTGTGCCGGCCGAGCGGATCGCCGTGCACTTCCACGACAGCTACGGCCAGGCCCTGGCCAACACCCTCGCGGCGCTGCGCTTCGGGGTGACCACGGTGGACGCCTCGGCCGGCGGTCTGGGCGGTTGCCCGTACGCCGAGAGCGCCACCGGCAACCTGGCCACCGAGGACCTGGTCTGGATGTTGCACGGCCTGGGCGTCGACACCGGCGTCGACCTGGGCGCACTGGTGGCCACCAGCGTGTGGATGGCCGACCTGCTCGGCCGCCCCAGCCCCTCGCGCGCGGTCCAGGCGCTCGCCGGCAAGCGGGTGGACGCGCACGGCCTGGCACTGATCGACCCGACCTCCTAGGGCGGGTCTTCGATCCCCGTCGGGCGGTCGAAGAACCGCCCAGCGACTGCCACCCGCAGCCGACCGACCCACCCACGGACCGGTGTCGCCACGAGCGCGCCGACCCGCCCCGCCACCGAATCCGGGAGCCTGCCCCATGTTGGACCACCGCCTCGACGACGAGTACGAGCAACTGCGGCGCACCGTCGCCGAGTTCGCGAAGGACGTGATCGCCCCCGCGATCGGCGAGCTGTACGAGAAGCACGAATTCCCGTACACGATCGTGCGCGAGATGGGCCGGATGGGCCTGTTCGGGCTGCCCTTCCCGGAGGAGTACGGCGGCATGGGCGGCGACTACCTCGCGCTCGGCCTGGTGCTCGAAGAGCTGGCCCGGGTCGACTCCTCGGTCGCGATCACGCTGGAGGCGGCCGTCTCGCTGGGCGCGATGCCGATCCACCGGTTCGGCACCAAGGAGCAGAAGCAGACCTGGCTGCCCAAGCTGACCAGCGGCGAGATGCTCGGCGCCTTCGGCCTGACCGAGCCCGGCGGCGGCTCGGACGCCGGTGCCACGCGCACCACCGCGCGCCTGGACGAGGCGACGGGGGAGTGGGTGATCAACGGCGGCAAATGCTTCATCACCAACTCCGGCACCGACATCACCGGCTTCGTCACGGTCACCGCGGTCACCGGCACCAACGCCGGCGGCGGCAAGGAGATCAGCACGATCATCGTGCCCGCCGGCACCAAGGGCTTCACCGTCGCGCCGCCGTACTCCAAGGTCGGCTGGAACTGCTCGGACACCCGTGAGCTGTCCTTCGACGACGTGCGCGTCCCGGCCGAGAACCTGCTCGGCGAACGCGGCCGGGGCTACGCCCAGTTCCTGTCCATCCTGGACGAGGGCCGGGTGGCCATCGCGGCGCTGGCCACCGGGTTGGCGCAGGGCTGCGTGGACGAGTCGGTGCGCTACGCCGGCGAACGTGAGGCCTTCGGCCGCCCGATCGGCGCCAACCAGGCGATCGCCTTCAAGCTCGCCGACATGGAACTGCGCGCGCACAACTCCCGGTTGGCCTGGCGGCACGCCGCCTCGCTGCTGGTGCACGGCGAGCGGTTCAAGAAGGAGGCCGCGCTGGCCAAGCTCTACAGCTCGGAGAGCGCGGTGGACAACGCCCGCGACGCCACCCAGATCCACGGCGGCTACGGCTTCATGAACGAGTACCCGGTGGCCCGCTTCTGGCGCGACGCCAAGATCCTGGAGATCGGCGAGGGCACCAGCGAGGTCCAGCGCATGCTGATCGCCCGCGAGCTGGGGCTGCCGCGCTGATCGCGGCGGGACACCGGGGCCGACCTTCGGGGACGCACGTCGTCCCGGAAGGTCGGCGTCGGTGTCCTGGGCGGATGGGCGGCTTTACAGCGAGACGGCGCGGGTGACGCTCACGACCAGCACGCTGTTGCTGACCATGTACCGGATGAACACGCCCGTAACCGTGGCCTCGCGGCGGTCCCGGTCGGACCCCACCTGACTGGATCCGTGCCCGTAGGGGTCGTTGACCACGGTTGATTCGACGGTCGATTTGAAGGCGCGGATCTGCGAGGCCGACAGGGGCTTGAGGCCATCCTCGGCCCGGTCGGAGTACTGCACGTAGTAGCGGCTCATCGAGGCACCGCGTTTCCGTCGCCGTCCGTCCACTGGGCAAAGCTGAAATCCCCGGCCTTGATGCGGCGGGCATCTTCTTCGTCCTCCTCCTGAGCCTCCGGAGGAAGCGCCCAGTGCAGGATGGCATCGCGTTCGAGCCGATCGAGCGGGGTCTCGTACATGACCTTGTCGAACTCGTCGCGACGATCCTCGGGGAGCGCGGCCCGGATCTCGGCGAGCGTATTCGGCAGCTCGATCCGCTCACCACGGACGACGGTGGTTCTGGGCATGGCGGCCTCCTGCTCGCGATGGGCCTTCCAGAATGGCATCGCGCGGTCCCCGCCCGACAGCCGGCGCGCACGAGGGCACCACACACGACCCCGGCGCGCGCCCCCGCGAGAATGCGGGGGCGCCGACGTATCTCCCCCGAGTTGCCGACGATCGTCCAAGCCACGGCGACCGGGCGGACGCCGGTCGAGCCTGGGATTCCGGAAGGTGGGATTTCGCGTTCTGATGGTTGACCTAGTCCACTGTTGTGAGGATGGTGGCGGGCAGGCAGTTGTCCGGGACCAGGGGAGGGACGCCGTGGCCAAGCGGTTCGAGGGACGTAGAGCTTTGATCACCGGGGCCAGCAGGGGAATCGGGTCGGCGTTGGCGGTGCGGCTCGCGGCCGAGGGAGCCGATGTGGCGGTGACCGCGCGTACGTTGCGACAGGGCAACCTGGCCGGGTCGTTGGAGCGGACCGAGACACTGATCGCCCGGCACGGGCGGCGCAGCGCGGTGGTGGTGGCCGATCTGTCCGACGAGGGGCAGCGGGCCAGGATCGTCCCGGCCGCCGAGGAGGGACTCGGCGGGCCGATCGACATCCTGGTCAACAACGCGGCGATGGCCTCGTACGCGTCGCTGCGGGTGTATCCACAACGGCGGGCGCGGCTGCACTTCGAGGTCAACGTGCTCGCGCCGATGGAGTTGTGTCAGGCGGTGGTGCCCGCGATGGCCACGCGCGGCGAGGGCTGGATCGTGAACGTGACCAGCGGCACCGCGCGGCCGTGGGCGGGGCCGCCGTTCGAACTGGGCGTACTGGGCACCAAGACCGCGGTGTACGGGGCGTCCAAGGCCGCGTTGAACCGGATCACCAACGCGCTGGCCGCGGAGCTGTACGGGACCGGCATCCGGGTGAACACGATCGAGCCGCGGGCCGCGGTGCTCAGCGAGGGCGCGGAGGAGTTGGTCGGCGGGCAGTTGCGACCCGATCAGATCGAGACCATGGACCAGATGGTCTCCGCGACGCTGGAACTGTGCGACGGCCCGGCTTCGCGCACCGGCGGCGAGTACGTGAGCCTGGACCTGCTGGCCGAACTGGGCATCAGGGTCTGAGCGCCGGGCCGGCGAACCGACCGCGAGGCGCGGCTCACCCGGCGGGCCGACCGCGGTCTGTACGCCTCACTCCGGCAACCGCAGCAACAGCGCGGCGAGCAGGCGGGTCTTGGGGTCGGTCCAGTCCAGCCCGGTCAGTTCGCCGGCCCGGCGGATCCGGTAGCGCAGCGTGTTGGGATGGATGTGCAGGGCCGCCGCCGCCCCGCGCACGTCGCCCAGCGCGTCCAGCCAGGCCAGCACCGAGCCGGTGTACTCGGTGCCGTGCTCGGCGTCGTGCGCGCGCAGCGCGTTCAGCCGGGGATCGCGGATGTGTCGCCGTTCGATCAGCAGCGCCTGGACCTCGCCGTAGAGCACCGCCGGGCGGACCTCGGACAGGGCCGCGACCTCGGCCGACACACCGCCCGCCGCCATCGCGTCCAGGACCCGGTCGACCGATTCCCGGGCCGCCACCGTGCGGGCCAGGCTCGGCGCCGGGTCGCCGACGGCGCCGCGTACCGCGAGGTCCAGGTGGCCGTGCGCCGCCTCGGCGATCTCGTGCGTCCACCCCAGCACCACCGCCTCGGCCGGCGGCGCGGACAGCAGGACGTACAGCCGCGCGCCCAGCGGGGCGACGTGTGCGTGGCTGTGCCGGGCCGCCGCGTACACCGAGACCAGGTTGGCCAGTTCGGTCCGGGCCAACTCCTGGGACGGCTCGTCCGGCCTGCTCGCGTGCACGGTGAAGCCCAGGACCTGCACCGGTCGCACCGGATCCAGGCCCAACTGGGTGCCGGCCGTCCGGGCCGCGACAGCGCCGGTGAGCAGGCCCGCGACACTCTCCCGGGTCAGGCCGGCCTCGGCGGGCAGCCGGGTACGCCGCCGGACCAGGTGCAGCGTGGCCACCCGCGCCGCGCCGAGCAGCACCTCCGCGGCCCGCTCGGCGAGCGGCTGCCGGCCCTCCTGTACCCAGATCGTGCCCAGCCAGCGCCCACCCGCGTGCACGCCGACCGCCAGTCGGCGGCGGATGCCCAGATCGGGGCGCTCCTCGACGGCGACCACCTCGGCCGTGGTGCGCAGCCGGTGGAAGACGCCCCAGTCGCGCAGCCGGGCCATGTACTCCTCCGGCCCCTGCCAGCCCAGGATGGACAACCGGCGCAGTTCGTCCGCCTCGTCCGGCCCGGTCGCGCGCGAGTAGGCGAGCACGCGGTTGGCGCTGTCCTCGATGCTGACCCCACCGCCGGTGAGCATCGCGGTGGTCTGGGCGAGCGAGAACAGGTCGCCGCCGTCCGGTGGTTCGGCGTCCGGGCGTTCGTCCAGCGCGGCGTGCGCGAGCGCGGCCACCTGCTCCCAGCGGGCCTCCGGGCGCACCGAGAGCAACACCACGCCCGCCGTGTCGGCGACCTCGCGCAGCGCCGCGTGTTCGCCCTTGACCGCGACCGCCGTCGCACCGGCCGCGCCCGCCGCGCGCACCGTGCCCGCCGCCGCGCGGCCGCGCAGGCCGACCGCCAGGAGCAGGTCACCCGGCATCGTGTGCGGCTCCTCCTCCGGGTCGAGGATCGACACGTGCCGGACCAGGCCCTCCAGGCCGCCGGCCGCCGCCGCGACCCGGACCGGGCCGTCGCCGACCGGGCCACCCAGGGCAGCCAGCAGTTCGCGCAGCGGGACGCCGGTTTCGGCCACTTTCGGCCCCTTCGGGAATGTTGGCCGATGAGCCAAGTTCGGAGTTTCGAGTTTAACCGATCGGATAAACACCCGAGGCCGAGTCCGGCCTAGCGTTGGGGTCGGGAGCCATGCCCGATCTCGTCGTGGGTCAGGCGTCCGGCAGAGCACCGATCACCCGGACCGCCGAACGCCGAGGCCGCCGATCACCGAACACGTCGATCACAGAACACGTCGATTACCGAACACGTCGATCGCCGAACATTCGCATCACCGAACAGGAGCGCCGTTTTGGACGCTGTGACCCAGGTCCCCGCCCCGGTCAACGAGCCGGCACACGACTACGCCCCCGGCACGCCCGCGCGGGCCCGCCTCGAAGCGAAGCTCAAGGAACTGGCCGCGGCCCCGATCGACCTCCCGATGACCATCGGCGGCGAGCGCCGGATGGGCTCCGGTGAGCGCACGGACGTGGTGCAACCGCACAACCACGGCGCACGCCTGGGCACCTTCGCGCACGCCGGCACCCAGGACGCCCGGGACGCGATCGACGCGGCCCTGGCCGCCGCGCCCGCGTGGCGCGACCTGTCCTTCGACGACCGCGCGGCGATCTTCCTCAAGGCCGCCGACCTGCTCGCCGGCCCGTGGCGCGAGACGCTCGCCGCCGCGACCATGCTGGGCCAGGGCAAGAACGCGCAGCAGGCCGAGATCGACTCCTCCTGTGAGCTGATCGACTTCTGGCGCTTCAACGTGCAGTTCGCCCGCCGGGTGCTGGCCGAGCAGCCGATCAGCAGCCCGGGCGTGTGGAACCGCACGGACCACCGGCCGCTGGAGGGCTTCGTCTACGCGATCACCCCGTTCAACTTCACCGCCATCGCGGGCAACCTGCCCACCGCGCCGGCGCTGATGGGCAACGTGGTGATCTGGAAGCCCTCGCCCACCCAGACCTACTCGGCCGTACTGCTGATGCGCCTGCTGGAGGAGGCCGGACTCCCGGCCGGTGTGATCAACCTGGTCACCGGCGACGGCATCGCGGTCTCCGAGGTCGCGCTCGCGCACCCGGCGCTCGCGGCCATCCACTTCACCGGGTCCACCGCGACCTTCCAGCACCTGTGGCGCACGGTCGGCGAGAACATCGCCGGCTACCGCACCTACCCGCGGATCGTCGGCGAGACCGGCGGCAAGGACTTCGTGGTCGCGCACCCCAGCGCCGACCACGACGTGCTGCGCACCGCGCTGGTGCGCGGCGCGTTCGAGTACCAGGGACAGAAGTGCTCGGCCGCCTCGCGCGCCTACATCCCGCGCTCGATCTGGGAGTCCGGCTTCAAGGACGACTTCCTGGCCACCGTCGACGGGCTGTCGATGGGCGATGTCACCGATCTGAGCCACTTCGTGGGCGCGGTCATCGACGAGCGCGCGTTCGCCAAGAACAAGGCCGCGATCGACCGCGCGCACGCCGACGACACGGTCGAGGTCGCCGCGGGCGGCAGTTACGACGACAGCGTCGGCTGGTTCGTCCGACCCACCGTGCTGGTCTCGGCGAACGCCGACCACGACATCTTCAAGGACGAGTACTTCGGCCCGATCCTGGCCGTGCACGTCTACGAGGACGACGCCTACGACACGATGCTCGCCCAGATGGAGTCGGTGTCCGCGTACGGCCTCACCGGCGCGGTGATCGCGCAGGACCGCGAGGCGATCGCGCACACCGCGCACGTGCTGCGGTTCGCGGCGGGCAACTTCTACATCAACGACCGCCCCACCGGTGCGGTGGTGGGTCAGCAGCCGTTCGGCGGCGGGCGCGCGTCCGGCACCAACGACAAGGCCGGCGCGATGCAGAACCTGATGCGCTGGACCAGCTCGCGCTCGATCAAGGAGACGTTCGTCCCGGCGACGGACCACCGCTACCCGCACATGGGCTGACCCACCCTCACCCCACCGGTACTTCGGGAGAAGAAATGCTCCGCAGCCCCATCCTCGCGGCGGCCCGCTCGCCGCGGACCCGCTCGCTGGTCGAGCACCTGCCGCCGACCCGGGCGATCGTGGACCGCTTCGTGGCGGGCGACGTGCTCGCGGACGCGATCCGGGTGACGCGCGAACTCGTCGAGTCCGGGCGCAAGGTGACGCTCGATCACCTCGGCGAGGACACCGCCGACCGGGCCCAGGCCGACGCGACGGTGGACGCGTACGAGGCGCTGCTCGCCACGCTCGGCGAGACCGGGCTCGCGCGCAGCGCCGAGGTGTCGGTCAAGCTCTCCGCCGTCGGACAGTTCCTGCCCGGCGACGGCGAGCACATCGCGCTGGACAACGCCCGGCGGATCTGCGCGGCCGCCGCGCGGGTGGGCACCACGGTCACCCTGGACATGGAGGACCACACCACGACCGACTCGACCCTGGGCATCCTGCGCGATCTGCGCAAGGACTTCCCGTGGGTGGGAGCGGTGCTCCAGGCGTATCTGCGCCGCACCGAGCAGGACTGCCGGGAACTGTCCCACGAGGGCTCGCGGGTGCGGCTGTGCAAGGGCGCCTACCAGGAGCCGGAGTCGGTCGCGTTCCAGGACAAGGGCGACGTGGACCGCTCGTACGTGCGGTGCCTGCGGATCCTGATGGGGGGTGCGGGCTACCCGATGGTGGCCTCGCACGACCCGCGCCTGATCGCCATCGCGCGACACCTCGCGGACCTGGCCGGGCGCGCGCCGGGCAGCTTCGAGTTCCAGATGTTGTACGGCATCCGGCCCGAGGAGCAGGCCCGGATCGTCGAGCGCGGCGACCTGATGCGCATCTACCTCCCCTACGGCGCCGAGTGGTACGGCTACTTCATGCGCCGGCTCGCCGAACGCCCGGCGAACCTGACCTTCTTCCTGCGCGCGATGGCCACCAAGGGGTAGACCCGGCAGACCCGGTAGACCCGGTAGACCCGGTAGACCCGGTAGACCCGGTAGACCCGGCAGACCCGGAAGCGCCGGACGGGCGCCGCGGTTTCTACCAGATCGCGGGCGCTCGGCGACCGATAATCGCAGTTCGGGCCCGTTTCCAGGGTGTATTCGATCACGGTGCTCTCAG